>NZ_PSVO01000019.1:0-60166 GCF_002932325.1 Rathayibacter sp. AY1E2 | reverse complement strand
GTGCTCGACGCCCGTCGGATGGCGCGTGCGAGCGGAGTGGCGATCGACCTCGATGCCGCGGCGGGCTGAGGCCGGTCAGCCGGCCGCGGAGGAAGCGGGCGAGACGGGCGACGCCGATGAAGCCCACCAGATCGTGGTCTCGCCGTAGTCCTTCCTCCGCTCCCGCTCCAGACCCGCGGGCCAGCGCGGCTCCGGGCTGCGGGAGCTCCGCTCCACGACGACCACCGCGTCCTCGCGCAGCAGCGGCAGCACGCCGGCGAGATCGGCGGCGAGGTCGTCCTCGCCGAGGTCGTAGGGCGGGTCGAGGAACACCGTGTCCGTGTTGAGGGCCGGGGACCCGTCGAGGAAGGAGCGGACCGAGCCGGTCACCACCTCGATCCGCGGGGCGGGCCGCTTGTTCTTGGCCGCCGCGGTCACGATCGCCCGTGCATTCTCGCCCGCGGTCCGGGCGGCCTTCGGGTCGCGCTCGACCAGGACGACCGCGCTCGCTCCGCGGCTGGCCGACTCGAGCCCGAGGGCGCCGGAGCCCGCGTAGAGGTCGACCACCGTCGCGCCGTCGAGGGCGTCCCGGGCCTCGAGGGCCGAGAAGACGGCCTCGCGCACGCGGTCGCTGGTGGGGCGGGTGCCCGCGCGCGGGACCCGGAGGGTGAGCGAGCCGGCGAATCCGGCGATGATCCTGGTCACCGGACCGAGCATAGGGCGGCACCCCTGCCTGCGGCGTCCGGTGGCCGCCGCGCGCTCCCGCCTGGCGGCACACTGCGAACTCTCGGAACCTGGACCCTTTTCCCGTCAGGACTGCGAGAATCCGTAGCTATGACGTCGCTCGAAGACACCCGCTCCGCTGTCGGCCGCCGAGCGGCTCCCGAGACGCCCCTGACCCGCGAGGAGTTCACGGCGCACTGCGGCGCCGTCCTCGGGAACCTCACCAGCGTGATCGACGGCAAGTCGGCCGAGGTCTCGATGGCGCTGACGGTGTTCCTCGCCGGTGGGCACCTCCTGATGGAGGACGTCCCCGGCACCGGCAAGACGGTCCTGGCGAAGTCGCTGGCGGCCTCGGTCGGCGGCAGCGTCGCGCGCATCCAGTTCACGCCCGACCTGCTCCCCTCCGACGTCACGGGGGTCTCGGTCTACAACCAGGCGACCCGCGACTTCGAGTTCAAGCCGGGCCCGGTCTTCGCGAACATCCTGATCGGCGACGAGATCAACCGGGCCTCGCCCAAGACGCAGTCGGCGCTGCTGGAGTGCATGGAGGAGCGCCAGGTCTCGGTCGACGGCACCACCCACCTCCTCCCGCGCCCCTTCGCCGTGATCGCGACGCAGAACCCGGTCGAGATGGAGGGCACCTACTCGCTGCCCGAGGCCCAGCGCGACCGCTTCATGGCCCGCCTCTCGCTCGGCTACCCCGATGAGCGCGCCGAGCTCGAGATGATCCGCACCCGCGACTCGGCCAGCCCGCTCGAGGAGCTGCGGCCCGTCGTGGGCCTCGCCGAGCTCGAGCGGATGATGGCCTACGTGCGCTCCGTGTACGTCGCACCGCCTGTGCAGGAGTACGTGGTGGCGATCATGCAGGCCACGCGGGTGGACCCCGAGCTGCGGCTCGGGGGGAGCCCGCGCGCCACGCTCCAGCTGATCGCCGCCGCGAAGGCGCTCGCCGCCCTCAGCGACCGCGACTTCGTGGTGCCGGACGACGTGGACGCGCTCGCCGTCCCCGTGCTCGGCCACCGCCTCCTGCCCGCCACCCGCCTCCCCGGCCGCTCCGGCGCCGGACCCTCGCACTCGGTCACGGAGATCGTGCAGCGCATCGTCGCGGCCACCCCCGTCCCCTTCGGCAACCGTGGCGACTGAGGCCCGCCCCGCCGAGACGCCGTCGTCCCGTCTCGGCGGTCTGCCCGCGCTCCGCGGGGTCGCGCTGACGCTGCGCGGCTGGGCGCTCGTTCTGCTGGGCGTCGCGGGAGTGGTGATCGCGCCGCTGTCGGAGTTCCGCGAGCTGCTGTTCGTCGGCCTGGTGCTGCTGGGCCTGCCCCTGGGCGCGCTCGTCTCCCTGCTCCTGGCGCCGGCGTCGTTCCGGGTGCAGCGCCGCTTCGCTCCCCAGACCGTCGCGGCCGGCGACGTGGTGGAGGTCGACGTGCTGCTCGAGAATCGTGGCCGCGCCGTCCGCAGCGGGGCCCGCGCCCACGACCGGCTCGAGCGCGTGGAGCGCGGGGTCGTCGTCGGCCGCCCGGTCGCCGAGGGCGTCTTCGGGCTGCCGGGCGTCCCGTCGGGCGGCCGCGTGCGCGCCCGCTACCGTCTGCCCGCCGAGCGGCGCGGGATCCACCGCATCGGCCCGCTGCGCCTGGTGCGCGGCGACGGCCTCGGGCTCGCGCTCCGCGAGAGCGTCGTGGGGGCTGCGCAGCCGTTCGTCGTGACTCCGCGGGTCGTGCCGCTCCAGAGCGACGTCCTGGACGCGCACGGAGCAGGCGGATCGAGCCCGGTCGCGCACGCGACGGCCGGCGCCGGCACGGACGATGTGATCCCGCGCGACTACCGCCCGGGGGACGCCATGCGCCGGGTGCACTGGCGGGCGAGCGCCCGCTCCGGTGAGCTCATGGTCCGCCAGGACGAGCAGAACACCGATCCGCACGCGTGGATCCTCCTCGAGACCCGGGCCGAGCGCGTGCTCGAGCGGCGCGGCGACGACCGGCTCGAGTGGGCGGTGTCGATGACGGCCTCCCTCGCCGTGCACCTGCTCGACCGCGGCTTCGAGACCCACCTCGTCGAGACGGGTGCGGACGGCGAGCCGGAGCACTCGGAGGACGAGCGCGAGGTGGCGCACGACGTGCTGCTGCGCCTGGCCGAGCTGGCGCCCTCGCGCGAGTCGGTCGACGCGGTGACCCGGATCTCGGCCGACATGCGCGACACGGGGGGAGTACGCCCGGTCTTCGCCGTGCTCACCCGACTCCTCGAGTCGGACCTCGATGGCCTCGGCTCCCTGGCCGCGCAGTCGCGCCCCGCGATCGCCTTCTTGGTCGCCGGCACCGCTGAGGAGGAGGCGGCTCTCGCCTCGCTCGGCTGGTACGCGGTGTCCGTCGACCCGAGCGCCTCCGTCGAGGAGGCGTGGGCGCAGGCCCTCGCTCTGCGGGTGGTGGCGTGAGCCGCCGCGTCGAGAGCGATCCGCGCGCCGGGTCGGCTCCTCTGAGCGGTCTGCTCTTCCTCGCGATCACGGCCGCCGCCGCCGGGATCGGGCGGCTCCTCGTCGGCGTCGACTGGCTGGTGCTCCTCGCGAGCGCGGTCGCCGTGGTGCTCGGCGTCCCGGCCGCCGCCCGGGCTCTGCGCGTGCACCCCGTCGTCCCGCCGATCCTCGGCACGCTGACGATGGTCGGCGTGCTGACCGCGATGTTCGTGCCCGGTCGGGCCCTGCTGTTCGTGATCCCCACGCCCGGCGCCGTCGCGCAGGCGGAGGCGCTCGCGCAGGGCGGCTTCCAGTCCATCGCCCAGCAGGGGCTCCCGGCCATCGCCGACGACGGCATCTCGTTCCTCCTGATCGGCGGGGTGGTCGTGCTCGCCTGGGCGGCCGACCTGTTCGCCTTCTCCGTCCGCCTCCCCGCCCTGGCCGGTCTGTTCCCTGCGGCGCTGCTCGCGGTGCCGGCGATCGTGGACCCCTCCGAGGTGTCCTGGGCGAGCCTCGTCGTCACTGCGCTCGCCTACGCGGGCGTGCTCGCCGCCACGGCCGCCCCCCGCCGCCCGAGCGGCCCGAGCGCGGCCGCGGCCGTGCTGCCCGCCTTCGCGGCCGTGACCGTCGTCGTCCTGGGCGCGGGAGTCGTCGCCGGGTCGGCGGCAGGCTACGCGCGCACCACCGCCCCCTCGGGCGTCTCCGGCAGCCTCTTCAACGGCGCGATCGACCCGGTGGTCGCTCTCGGCGCGGACCTGCGCCGCCCGAACCCCGTGACCGTGCTGCGCTACGCCACCGACTCCGACCTGCCCGTCTACCTCCGCGTGCTGACCGTCTCGGACTTCGACGGTGACGACTGGGCGCCGAGCGAGACGGAGCAGACCGCTCCGATCGAGGCGCCGATCGCGCCCGAGGGGCTCTCCGAGAGCGTGCCGCGCGAGGCGGAGGAGGTCGACGTCTCGGTGGAGACGCTGCGGAGCCAGTGGCTCCCTGTGCCGTATCCGGTCTCGTCGCTGACGGGCGTCGGCGACGGCTGGCTCCAGGACGTGCAGGACGGCTCGATCCGCGGCGACGCGACGACCCGCTCCGGAGACGACTACCAGGTGCAGGCGCTGCGGCTCGAGCCCGACCCGCAGCAGCTGCTCGCCGCTCCCGCGCCGTCCGGCGTCGACCGGTACCTCTCGCTCCCCGACGACGTGCCCGAGATCGTCCGCACCACCGCCGAGGAGGTCACGGCCGAGGCTCCGACCGCCTACGACCGGGCGCGCGCGCTGCAGACGTACTTCCGCTCGTCCGAGTTCCGCTACTCCGAGGACACCCCCGCGGAGGAGGGCTACGACGGCGACGGAGTCGGCGTGCTCTCGGCGTTCCTGACGACGAAGGAGGGCTACTGCGTCCACTTCGCCTCGGCGATGGCGGTGATGGCGCGCGAGCTCGGGATCCCGTCGCGGCTCGCCATCGGCTACCAGCCCGGCTCCGTCGTGCCCTCCGGCGGCAGCGACCTGACCACCTACCGCGTCCTCTCCTCCGACCTGCACGCCTGGCCCGAGCTGTACTTCGAGGGGGTCGGCTGGCTGCCCTTCGAGCCGACGCCCAGCCGCGGCGCTCCGGCCTCGTACACCCTGCCGAGCGCGACGGCGTCCTCGGGCCCCACCGCCCCGGGCTCGACCGCGACCACCGCGCCCGGTGCGACCAGCGCTCCCGCCGCGACGCCCACTCCGACGGCTGCGTCGGCGATGCCGACCCCCGGCGCCGTCGGCGCCTCGAGCACCACGGCGGCTCCGGCGGCGACGCTCTGGGTGCTGCTCCTGCTGCTCGTGCTCGTCCCCTGGCTGATGCGCGCCGTCCAGCGCGCGCTGCGGCGCCGGTCCGCGCGCTCCGGCTCCGTCGAGGCCGCGTGGGCCGAGCTGCTGGCGACCGCCCGCGACCTGGGCGTCCCCGTGGAGGACACGGAGTCTCCGCGCGCGCAGGAGGCCCGCATGGCTCCCGCCCTCGACCCCGGAGCGGCGGCACGTCTGCAGGGGCTCCGGGAGCGCGTCGAGCGCCGGCGCTACTCGCCGTCCGCGAGCGAGTCGGAGGCGTGGGACGACGCGACCGCCGTGGCCGCCGCGCTCCGCGGCTCCGCGAGTGCCGGTCGTCGGGTGCTCGCGTCGGTCGTGCCCCGCTCGGCGCTGGACCCGGTCGCCCGGCTCGCGCGTCCGAGGTCCGACCTATGATCGCTAGGTGATCCCGGACCCCCTCGACGCCTCGCTCGCGCCGCTGATCGGGCCGCGCACGGCGACCGCGGTCGAGAAGGCCTTCGGGTACCGCACGGTCGGCGAGCTCCTGGGCCACTACCCGCGCCGCTACGCGAAGCGGGGCGAGCTGACGGCGCTCTCGCGTCTCCCCGTGGGAGAGAGCGTGACGATCGTGGCGGAGGTGCGCGAGGTGCGCGAGCGGCCGATGCGCAACCGGCGCGGCACCCTGCTCGAGGTCGTCATCTCGGACGGCTCGGGCACGCTCTCGCTGACGTTCTTCGGACAGCCCTGGCGCGCGGCGAAGCTCCACCGCGGCGTGCGCGGGATCTTCGCGGGCACGGTCTCGATGTTCCGCGACACCCCGCAGCTCACGCATCCCGACTACCGCCTGTTCGACGACGAGGAGGCCGCCGCGACGGAGACGGGAGGCGGTGAGCTCGCGAAGGACTGGGCCGAGCGGCCGATCCCGATCTACCCGGCGACCAGCGCGATCTCGAGCTGGCAGCTCCAGGCCGCGATCGGCGTTCTGCTGGACGGCCTGCGCGACGTGCCCGACCCGATGCCCGAGCAGGTGCGCGCCGGCCGCTCGCTGCTGGGCCTCGGCGAGGCGCTGGAGCTGATCCACCGCCCGCAGCGGGACGGCGAGGAGGCGCAGGCGCGCGAGACGCTGCGCTTCCACGAGGCGTTCCTCCTGCAGCTCGCCCTGCTCGAGCGCCGGGCCTCGGCGCGCAGCAGCCCCGCGACCGCCCGCGTGCCCGGCCCCGGCGGGCTGCTCGAGCGCTTCGACGCCGCGCTGCCCTTCGCCCTCACCGGCGACCAGACCGCGGTGGGGCACGAGATCGCCGCCGATCTGGCTGCCGAGAGCCCGATGACCCGGCTGGTGCAGGGCGAGGTCGGCTCCGGCAAGACCCTCGTCGCGCTCCGGGCGATGCTCGCCACGGCCGAGAGCGGCGGGCAGGCGGCGCTGCTCGCTCCCACCGAGGTGCTCGCGGGGCAGCACCTCCGCTCGATCGCGAGGACCCTCGGCCCGGAGCTCGCGGCCGAGCTGGTGCCGACCCTCCTCACCGGCGGGCTGGGGGCGGCGCAGCGCCGCGCGGCCCTCCTCCGGATCGTCTCGGGCACGGCGAAGATCGTCGTCGGCACGCACGCCCTCCTCGGCGACGCGGTCTCCTTCTACGACCTGGGCCTCGTCGTGATCGACGAGCAGCACCGCTTCGGCGTCGACCAGCGGGACGCCCTGCGCCGGAAGGGCGCCACCCCGCCGCACGTGCTGGTGCTGACGGCCACGCCCATCCCGCGGACCGTCGCCATGACGGTCTTCGGCGATCTCGACACGTCGACCATCCGAGAGCTGCCCGCCGGGCGCCCCGGCATCACGAGCCACGTGGTCCCGCTCTCCGACCACCCCGCGTGGATCGCGCGGGCCTGGGAGCGCGCCGAGGAGGAGATCCGCTCGGGGCACCAGGTCTACCTCGTCTGCCCGGCGATCGAGCCGGGGGAGCCCGCCGAGGGCGCGCAGCCGCCCGAGGAGGACGCCGCCGCGCCGCTCACGACCGTCGCGGCGACGCTGGAGGGCGTGCGCGCCCATCCGCTGCTCGGGAAGCGCCGGTCGGCCGCGCTGCACGGGCGGATGACGACGGAGGAGAAGGACGCCGTGATGCGCTCCTTCGCCGCGGGGGAGATCGACGTCCTGGTGTCGACGACGGTCATCGAGGTCGGCGTGGACGTGCCGAACGCCTCGATGATGGTCGTGCTCGACGCGGAGCGGTTCGGAGTGTCGCAGCTGCACCAGCTCCGCGGGCGCATCGGGCGCGGCGGCGTCGCGGGGGTGTGCCTGTTCGTGACGGCGGCGGAGGCGGGGACGGTCGCGCGCGAGCGGGTGGACGCGGTCGCCGCGACGCTCGACGGCTTCGCGCTCGCCGAGGTCGACCTCGAGCTGCGCCGCGAGGGCGACGTGCTGGGCGACTCGCAGTCCGGCGGGCGCTCGTCGCTCCGCCTGCTGCGGGTGGTGCAGGACGCCGACGTGATCGTGGAGGCGCGGGCGCTGGCGGAGCGGCTCCTCGCGGAGGACCCGTCCCTCGCCGCGCACGATCGGCTCCGTGCCGCGCTCGAGCGCCGCGTGCAGGACCGCGACCGGGAGTTCCTCGCCAAGAGCTAGGCGGTGCCCGCCCGCTACTCTGTCGGCATGGCCCGCATCGCCGTCGTCCCCGGCTCCTTCGACCCCGTGACCCTCGGTCATCTCGACGTGATCGAGCGGGCCGCGCGCCTGGTCGACGAGCTGCACGTCGTGGTGGTGCACAACCCCGCCAAGACGGCGCTGCTGCCGATCGCCCAGCGCGTCTCGCTGATCGAGCAGTCGATCGCGGAGGCCGGGGTCGAGGGGCGGATCGTCGTCGCCTCGTGGAGCATGGGCCTGCTCGTCGACTACTGCACCGACGTCGGCGCGAGCATCCTGGTGAAGGGCATCCGCTCGCAGGTCGACGTGGCGTACGAGACCCCCATGGCGATCGTGAACCGCAACCTCGCGCACGTCGAGACGGTGTTCCTCCTGCCCGATCCCGCACACGCCCACGTGTCGAGCTCGCTGGTGCGGCAGGTCTCCTCCCTCGGCGGCGACGTCGCCCCCTACGTGCCGCCCGCGGTCGCCGCGTACCTCGCCGCCGGCTGAGGCGCCGCCGATCGTCCACTCGGGTGATCTCGGGCCGTGGACCCGTGCGCCCGCGGCAGCCGGGAGAATGGACCGGTGAGCGAGACGCGCGTGCAGGCCTGGGCCCTCGACGGCATCCCGGAGGTGACTCCCGGTGACGACCTGCTCGAGCTGATCCTCGCGGCCGTCGTCGCCGCCGCCGAGGAGGACCGGCCCGCGGACGGCGACATCCTCGTGGTCACGAGCAAGATCGTCTCGAAGGCGGAGGGGCGCGTCGTCGCCGCGACCGACCGCGAGGACGCGATCACGGCCGAGACCGTCCGCGTCGTCGCCACCCGGGCGCACGGCTCCGGCGTCACCCGCATCGTGGAGAACCGCCTCGGGATCGTGCAGGCGGCGGCCGGAGTCGACGCCAGCAACGTCGCGGAGGGGACGGTCCTCCTCCTCCCCGTCGACCCGGACGCCTCGGCGCGGGCCCTCTGCGCGGGCCTCCGGGACCGGCTCGGCGTGGAGGTGGGCGTGCTCGTCAGCGACACCCTGGGCCGCGCGTGGCGGGTCGGGCAGACCGACGCGGCCATCGGGGCCGCCGGCGTCCTCGTGATCGACGACCTCCGCGGCGGAGTCGACGCCCTGGGGCGCACGCTCGGAGTGACCATGCCGGCCGTGGCGGACGAGATCGCCGCACTCGGCGATCTGGTGAAGGGCAAGGCGAGCGGTCGCCCCGTCGCCGTCGTCCGCGGGCTCGCCCGCCTGGTGACGGGGATCGAGAGCCCGGGCGCCCGCACGCTGACCCGGACGGGCCCCGACGACATGTTCCGCCTCGGCGCCGACGAGGCGTTCGCCGAGGGCTTCGCGGCCGGAGCCGCCTCGCGCGAGGAGCGCGCGTGACCGGCTGGAGCGCGGTCGTCGTGTTCAAGGGCCGCGGCGGCTCGAAGACGCGCCTCGACGTGCCGGGCCGCGCGGCGCTGGCCGAGGCGTTCCTCCTGGACACGCTCGCCGCCGTGGCCGCCGCGGAGCCGGTGGCGAGCCTTCTCCTGGTCACCTCCGACGCCGGTGCGGCCGACCGCGCACGGGCGGAGCACCCGCAGCTGGTGGTGGTGCCCGACCCGGGGACCCTCGACGCCGCCGTGTCCGGGGGAGCCGAGGCCGCCCTCCACCGCCGGCCGGGCGCCCCGGTGATCGTGCTGACCGGGGACCTGCCCGCCCTGCTGCCGTCGGACCTCTCCGAGGCGCTCGCGACGCGGTCGCTCCCGGCCGTCGTCCCGGACCGCGAGGGGAGCGGCACCACGGCGCTCCTGCTGGCGGCCGGAGCCCTCGTCGCTCCGGCGTTCGGCCCGGGCTCTCTGGCCCGGCACCGCGACGCGGGCTGCGCCGTCGTCGTGCTGCCAGGCTCGTCGACGCTGAGGCTGGACGTCGACACGCTCGCCGATCTCGGAGACGCGGAGGAGGCCGGCGTCGGCCCGCACACCTCCCGCGCGCTGGCCGCAGCGGCCTGACGCGCAGGGAGTCCGAGCCGCGGACGCGATCAGCCGGCGAGCAGCCCCGCCTCGAACGCCGCCGTCAGGCCCGCGTCGATCGCGAGCGGTGCGCCGTCGACCGAGCGGACGGGGATCGCCCGCCGGGTGCTCGACACCAGCCACGCCGCATCGGCACCGGTGAGCGCCGAGACCGGCAGCTCGCGGCGCGACGACGCGAGCCCGCGGCGCTCGCCCAGCGCGAGGACCCGCTCGACCGTCGTGCCGGCGAGCACGCTGTCCGAGAGCGGCGTCGCGAGCACCCCGTCGCCGAGGAGCACCAGGCTCGACGTCGCCCCCTCGAGGAGAAGCCCGTCGCTCGTGCGCCAGACCACGTCGTCCGCGCCCCGGGACGCCGCCTCGCGCAGCGCCGCCCGGGTGACGGCGCCCGAGGTGGTCTTGACGCCCGGGAGCAGCCACGGCGCGAGCGGACCGCTCGCGTACCTGCGGTCCAGCACGACGACGGCCGCGCCCTTCTCCCGAAGCGCGCTCGAGTCGGGAGTCGGAGCCGCGCGCACGGTGCACCGGGCGGAGTCGCTCGAGCCGTGGGCGGCGATGAAGCGGACCGTCAGGTCGTCGACCCGGTCGTGCTCCGCCACGGCGAGGTCGACCGCTCGGGACCAGAGGGGCGCCTCCGGGATCGTCAGCCCGACGGCCCGGGCCGATCCGGCCAGCCGCGCGAGGTGCTCGCCGAGCGCGCGGGGACGTCCGTCGAGGACCGCGACGGTCTCGAAGACCCCGTCGCCGCGGAGGTAGCCCGCCTCGTCGACGCGGACGAGCGGACCCTCCGGGTCGCGGAGGACGACGGCGCCGGAGGTGATCTCGACCAGGACGGGGGTGCTCATCCGCCCATCCTGCCCCCGGCGGAGCCTCAGCGGGGGAGGAGGCCGCTCGCCACGTCGGACGGCTCGACGATCTCGCGCCACGGCTCCGGCCGGAGTCCTGCCGAGCCGAGCACGTCGGCCCCGGCGAGGAGGTCCACGTCGAGACCGGTCAGCTCGCCGATCGCGGCGACCGGCAGCTGGAACGTCCTGAAGCCGCCGAGCGGCACCAGGCCCTCGCGCACCCGCTCCACGAGCTCGCTCTGGTCGAGCAGGTACGCGCTCGTCGCGAGCGTCGATCCGTCCGGGCTCCACGCCGCGATCTTCCAGAAGCGGCGGGGGATGCCCGTACCGCGGTAGACCGGGTCGTCGTCCGCGAGCACGGGCCCGGTGAAGACGCTCAGGCGCGTGCGCCAGGTCTGCGCGTACTCGAGCACCAGCGTCTCGAGCCCGAGCCACAGCTCCTGCGACTGGTTGAAGCCGCTCGCCTGGGGCGCGGCGTTCGTGTAGCAGAAGCTGTCGCGGTTGGCCGCGGCGGCCTCGTCCCGGTCGCCCCAGACGGGGTCGCGGCGGCGGACCAGGTGGCCGCGGTCGAGGTCGTTGCGGGCGTACACCTCCGGCCCGGTCTGCTCGGAGGCGGGGATGCGGTCGTCGAGGTGCCAGTCGTCGCCGCGGCCGAGCTCGACCGGGCGCGCGCCGTCGATGTTCACGGCCGTCGAGACGGCCAGGCGCCGCTCCGGATCCAGCAGCACCTCGAAGTGCGTGTACGGCAGGAGCCGCACCGGGCGCTCGACCCTCAGGCGCGGCGCACCCGCGGGGACGCCGAGGAAGTCCGCGTCGAAGCTCACTCCTCGACCTCCGCCGTCGGAGTCGCCGTGGCTGTCGCTGTCGGGGTCGCCGTGGGCGTCGCCGGGGGAGCCTCGGTCGCGGGGACTCCCGTGCCGGTCGGAGCCGGAGCCGGTGCCTGGGTGGCGGGAGCCGGGACCTGCGAGCCGTTGCTGATCAGCAGGGCGATGTCGGAGTAGCGCGCGACGGTCGTGCCCGCGGCCGGGTCGGTGCCCGCCACCACGCCGGCGGGGAGCGACGAGTCGATGGTCGCCCCCTCCTCGACGTCGAAGCCGAGGTCCTCCAGCGCCTCCGTGGCGTCGTCGACCGAGCGGCCGGAGACGGTCGGCACGGCGATCTGGCGGCCGTTCAGCAGGGCGCTGCTGGGCTCCTCGAAGTCGTCCCCGCCGTACTTCTGGTCGGCGCGGGTCATCACCGAGTTCCAGATGTAGTGGCGGATGTTGGAGGCGTACGGGCGGCTCTCGAGCTCCGTGTTCGGGAAGCGGACCTCGCGCATCGAGGTGTGGCCGTCGATGTTGCCCACCCAGACCACGGTCGCGACGCGCGAGCTCGCGCCGTCCATCCAGGTCGACTCCGCGTTGTCGGTGGTGCCCGTCTTGCCGATGTGCTCGATGCCGTCGTCCGGGTCGGACTGGGCGGCCGTGCCGCCGGTGACGACGCGCTGCAGGGCGTAGTTCGCGACCGCCGTCAGCTCGGGGCTGAGGGCCTGGTTGCAGGTGGAGGTCGGCGGCTGGACGGCGGCGCCGGTCGCGTCGGTGATCGCGTCGATGGCGATCGCGGAGCACGCGGTGCCGTTGTTGGCGAAGCCGGCGAAGGCGGTGACCATCGAGAGGGGGGAGATGAGCGTGTCCGAGCCGAGGACAGCGGACGGCTTGTAGTCGACCTCGCCGCCGTCGGCCGCCTTCACGCCGAAGCCGACCGCGCGGTCGCGGATCGCGCAGAGGTCGAGCTGCTGCGCCATCGAGACGTAGACGGTGTTGATCGACTGCATCGTGCCGGTCAGCACGCTGTAGCTGCCGTTCTCGCTGTCGTCGTTGTTGACCTCGTAGGAGGTGTCGAGCTCGCCGCCCGGCGCGCAGCTGGCGGGGAAGCCCGAGAAGGTGCGCTCGCGGCCGTTGATCGTCTCGTTCAGGGTGCGTCCGCTCGCGAGCCACTGCGCGAGCGTGAACACCTTGTAGGTCGATCCGACCTGGAACCCGGCGGAGCCGCCGTAGGCCGTGTCGGTGTTGAAGTTGACGGCGGAGAAGTTCGCGCCGTTGACGGCGCCGGCCGCGTCGTAGTCCTTGTTCTGCACCATCGCCAGGATCCGGCCGGTGCCGACCTCCATCGAGACGGTCGCGCTGCCGATGTTGGTGTCGAGGGTGGGGACCTTGGGGACGGCGTTGTTCGTCGCGTTCGCCGCGGTGTCCTGCAGGTCGCGGTCGAGCGTCGTGTAGATCTTGTAGCCGCCGCGCTGGAAGTTCGCGAGGCGGGTGTCCGCGTCGTCGCCGAACGCCGGGTCGTTCTGGACGACGCGGGTGATGTAGTCGCAGAAGAAGGCCGCGTTGCCGGCGGTCTGGCAGCCGGTGGGCGTCTGCGTGATCGCGGGGACGACCTCCTCGGCGACGGCGGCGTCGTGGTCGGCCTGCGAGATCTTCCCCTCCTGCAGCATCTGGTCGAGGACGTAGTCGCGGCGGATCTTGTTGTCCGGGATGTTCTCGGGCTGGTCGATCCTGAGGCCGTTGGGGTTGTTGACCGTGGCGATCAGGCTGGCGGCCTGCGCGAGGCTCAGGTCGGCCGCGCTGGTCGAGAAGTAGTACTCGGCCGCCGCCTGGATGCCGTAGACCTGGCCGCCGAAGCCCGCGATGTTGAGGTAGCCGAGGAGGATGTCGTCCTTGCTGTACTTCTTCTCGAGGTCGACGGCGAGCTTCATCTCCTTGAGCTTGCGGCTCGGAGTGGTCGCGGTCGCCTCCTCGTAGGCGGCCTCCGAGGCGGCCTCGTCGGTCGCGCTCAGCGACTCCGCCTTCTGCACGAGGACGTTCTTGACGTACTGCTGGGTGATGGAGGATCCGCCCTGGAGGTCACCGCCGACGATGTTGCTGAGCACCGCGCGGATCGTGCCCTGCAGGTCGACGCCGCCGTGGTCGTAGAAGCGCGGGTCCTCGGTCGAGACCGCCGCGTCCTTCACGGACTGGCTGACCTGGTCGAAGGCCACCTCCTCGCGGTTCTGCGCGTAGAAGGAGGCGAGCAGCTCGTCCGAGCCGTCGGTGCGCTTGGCGTAGATCTCGGTCTTCTGGGCCAGCTGGCCGAGCTCGAGGTACTCGGGCACCGTCTCGAACAGCCCGATCGGGTTGTTCTCGGCGAGACCGGTGACGGCGAGGGCGGGAGTGACCCCGACCGTGATCAGCAGGCCCCCGGCGAGGCTGGCTCCGACGATCCCGAGGACCCGGGCGAGCACGCCGCCGCGGGCGGTTCCTTGCGCAGACATGGCTACGAGAGTAGGCGACGAGTCTGGATCCGTCGTGCGGCCGCGCTCGGGGGCCCGGATGCCCGCCCTCCCGGCCCCGGGAGCGGCGGCCGCCGGTACGGTGAGCGGGTGACCAGAGCCCGAGCATGACCGCCTCCGCCGACCCCGCCGAGACGCGCCGCCGCGCGGTGCTCGTGGTGGCCGTCCTCGCCTCCTTCGTCGCCTTCCTCGACGGCACCGTCGTCAACGTCGCCCTGCCCGCCATCACCCGCGAGCTCGGCGGCGGGCTCGCGGTGCAGCAGTGGGTGGTCGACGGGTACCTGATCACGCTCGGCGCGCTGATCCTCGTGGCCGGCTCGCTCGCCGACCGCATCGGCCGGGCCCGCAGCATGACCATCGGCCTGATCGGCTTCGGCGTCACCTCGCTGCTGTGCGCGCTGGCCCCCACCGCCGAGGTCCTCATCGTGGCGCGGATGCTCCAGGGTGCCGCCGGCGCGATCCTCGTGCCCAGCTCGCTCGCCCTCATCATCGCGACCGTCCACGGCGCCGCGCAGGCCCGGACCATCGGTGCGTGGACGGCCTGGACCGGCACGGCGACGATCGCCGGGCCCGTGCTCGGCGGCCTGCTGGTGGACGCGGGCTCGTGGCGGTACGTCTTCGCGCTCAACCTGCTGCCGATCGCGGTGACGCTGGTCCTGCTGCGCAGGCTCGGCGCGGTCGACTCGGGGACCCGGGTGCCGATCGACGGCGTCGGCGCGGTGCTCGGGGTGATCGGCCTGGGAGGGCCGGTGTTCGCGCTGATCGAGCAGGAGCGGCTCGGGATCCAGCATCCGCTCGTGCTGACCGCCCTGATCGGGGGAGTCGCCGCCCTCGTCGCATTCGTCGTGTGGGAGCGGCGCGCGGCGCATCCGATGCTGCCGCTGTCGCTCTTCGCGTCGCGGAACTTCACCGTCGGCAACGTCTCGACGGCGTTCGTCTACGGCGCGCTCTCCTTCGGCTTCTTCGCGCTGGGCCTGTTCCTGCAGCAGACCCTGGGCTTCTCGGCGACCCTGGCCGGGCTCGCGACGCTCCCGCCGACGATCCTGCTGCTCCTGCTCTCGCAGGTCTCCGGGTCGTTGTCGGCGCGGTTCGGCCCGCGGCTCTTCATGGGCGTCGGACCACTGATCGCCGCGGCCGGGTTCCTCCTGCTCTCCTTCGTCGACGAGGGCGCCGACTACGCCACGCAGCTGCTCCCGGGGATCCTCCTCTTCGGCTTCGGCCTCGCGGTGACGGTCGCCCCGCTGACCTCGACGATCCTCGGCGCGGTCGAGGACGGGCACAGCGGAGTCGGCTCCGCCGTGAACAACGCGGTCTCGCGCATCGCCGGGCTGGTCGCCATCGCCGCGACCTCGCTCGTGGTCGGAGACTCGCTCGACGTCGAGGGCTTCTCCCGTGCCGCCGTCGCGACCGCCGCCCTCCTGGTCGCCGGCGGCGTCGTCTCCCTCCTCGGCATCCGCAACCCGGCTCCCGCCGACCGCTGACGACCGCTCCGGGGAGCGGCACCGACCCCCGTCCGGGGTGCGGCGCCCCGTGTTCACGCAGTGTCCGCCGATCCTTCGACGGAACGTGGATGAAATAGTTGTCGCTACATGGAATACTGATCGACGTCGATGCGCTTGCATACATCGGACGGGGACGCTCTCCCCGCGACGACCGTCACACTCGAGGAGAAACCATGACCGACACCGTCAGCATCCCCGGCTACAAGGCCGGCACCTGGGTCATCGACCCCACCCACAGCGAGGTCGCGTTCAGCGTCCGCCACCTGATGATCAGCAAGGTCAAGGGCAAGTTCGAGCGCTTCACCGCGACGTTCACCACCGGCGAGAACCCGCTCGACTCCAAGGTCGAGGCCACCGCCGAGGTCGCCTCCGTCAACACCAACGAGCCCAACCGCGACGGCCACCTCCGCACCGGCGACTTCTTCGAGGCCGAGAAGTACCCGGAGATCCACTTCGTCTCGACCGCCGTCCGCCCGAACGGCGACGACTTCCTCGTCGACGGCGAGCTCACCATCAAGGGCACCACCAAGCCCGTCACCTTCGAGGTGGAGTTCGGCGGCTTCGGCACCGACCCCTACGGCAACTACAAGGCCGGCCTCACCGCCAAGGCCACCATCGACCGCACCGACTTCGGTCTGACCTACAACGCGGCCCTCGAGACCGGTGGCGTGCTCATCGGCGAGAAGGTCACCATCACCCTCGACCTGCAGGCCGCCCACCAGGCGTAGTCCGAGCCGATCGACCGGAGCCGTCCCTCCCCCCGGGGAGCGGACGGCTCCGTCGTTCCCGGAGCCGGTCCGGGATCAGAGGATGCCGAGCTCCGTCAGCTGCTCGGAGATGCCCGCGCCGTCGGGCGCGAAGACCCAGGTCGTGCCGCTGGTCAGGGAGCGGTCCTCGGCCTTGGAGCGGCCTCCCGCGAGCACCGCCTCGCCGGTGGAGAGCTGGCGGATCGCGATCGCCGCGACCTTGTCGGGGTGCTCGTCCGCGAAGTCGGAGTAGATCTCCTCGTCGTGCTGCCCGTCGTCGCCGACCAGCAGCCAGCGCACGTCCGGGAACTCGGCCGCGAGTCGGCGGAGGTTCATCTCCTTGTGCTGCTTGCCGCTGCGGAACCAGCGGTCGTGCGTCGGGCCCCAGTCGGTCAGGAGGAGCGCTCCGGCCGGGTACAGGTGCCGCGACAGGAAGCGGGTGAGCGCCGGGGCGACGTTCCACGCGCCGGTGGAGAGGTAGATGACCGGGGAGCCCTCGTACTGCCGGGCGAAGCGGTCGAGGAAGACCGCCATGCCGGGCGTGGGCATCCGGGCGTGCTCGTCGAGCACGAAGGTGTTCCAGGCGGCGACGAAGGGGCGGGGGAGCGCGGTGACCATCACCGTGTCGTCCACGTCCGACACGACGCCCAGCCGCGCCTCCGGACGCACGATGAAGACGGGCGCCTCGACGGGCTTCGAGCCCGCGGTCGAGAAGGTGATGGTGTGCCAGCCGGGCTCGAGCGTGATCGGGAGGTCCGCGTCGACGACTCCGCCGCGGTCGGCCGTCACCCGATGGGTCTGCCCGTCGGCTTCGACGGTCACGACGGCCCCGCTCACGAAGACGCTGGTGAAGCTCCGCCAGCCGCGCACGCCCTCGACGGGGCGGACCTCCTCGACCCCGGGAGGGGTCGGCCGCGTGTAGAGGACGCGGGCCAGGACGCGCAGCTGCGTCGTCGAGCCGTAGCCGGTGTAGGCGATGACCCTCGGGACGTAGCCCTTGCGCTTCACGCGCCTCATCCGGAAGGAGTGGAGTCGGTCCTCGAGGCGGGCGGCGCGGTGCATGACCTCCGCCTTGCCTGCGCTCAGGGGCTTGCTCTCGGGCGTCAGCGGCATCCGCCCAGTCTGTCAGACCGGATGCCGGACCGCAGATCGCGCTCTCACGCGATCGTCAGGCTCCGGTGGGCTCGATCAGCTCGGCGCCGTTCGCCGAGACGGAGCCCACGGCTGCACCGACGCCGTGCACCTCGAGCTCCTCGGCCAGCTCGGCCGCGCCCTCGGCGGCCGCGCGCAGCAGCTCGCCGTCCCCGGGGGACGCCGGGTCCAGCCAGTCCTCGATCAGTTCCGGCTGCAGCAGCACGGGCATCCGCTCGTGCACCTCGGCGAGCGGCCCGGCGGAGGGGCGGGTGAGGACCGTCGCCGAGAGCAGCCACGGAGAGCCCGGCTGGGCCGAGCGCCACCACTCGTAGAGACCGGCGAACAGGAGGAGCGAGCCCTCGCCCGGCGAGACGTAGACGGGTGCCTTCGCCCCGTCCGCGCCGACCCGCCACTCGTACCAGCCCGAGGCGGGCACGATCGCGCGCCGGGAGGCGTAGGACTCGCGGAACGACGGCTTCTCGGCGACGGACTCGATCCGCGCGTTGAACAGCGGCGGCCCCGCGGACGGGTCGGCGGCGGAGCGGGGCACCAGGCCCCAGCGGGCTCCGGCGAGCCGACGCCGCGGCGGGCTGCCCTCCTCGACCCCCTTCATCGACTCCGCGACGACGGCGATCCGCTGGGTCGGCGCGATGTTCCAGGACGGCTCCGGAAGGTCGGCGCCCGGCTCGTCGATGTCGAAGAGCGCCACCAGGTCGGCGGTGGTCTGCGAGAGGACGAAGCGTCCGCACATGGTTTCTCCCGGGTGGATCGGACCCGCGGAGCCGTCGCCCTTCCGGGGGCGCGAAACACGAGGGACTTTCGATGAGACGACCCCGACCGGCGGTCGCCGTGCGTACGATTGTAGGAACCACGACCGAAGGAGCCCGCCGTGCCTCTTGGAAACCTCGTCGATCGACCGTTCGGTGAATCGTCCCAGGTCCGCAACGAGCCGGTGCAGGTGCGCAGCGCCGCCCGTCTCGCCTCGCTGCTCGACGCGGCGGCCGCCGTCGTCGACGAGGTCGGCTTCGACCGCCTGACCACGGCGATGGTCGCCGAGCGCGCGGGAGCCGCGATCGGCACGGTCTACCGCTACTTCCCGGACCGCATCGCCGTCCTCCAGGCGCTGCGCGAGCGGGCCCTCGAGCGCTTCCGCCGCCGCGTCATCACCGAGATCCGCGACACCCACCCGGGCAACTGGTGGGGCGCGGTCGACTGCGCGATCGACGCCTTCTGCGAGATGCACCGCAACGAGCCGGGCTTCCGCTCCATCCGCTTCGTCGACACGATCCACGCTCCCGAGGTCGCGGGCGAGGCGTTCGAGGCCGGCTTCTTCGCCCGCCGCTTCGCCGAGATCCTCGCGTCCGAGTACGGCCTCCCGGGCGGCGCGCAGCTGTCCTTCCGCCTCGAGGTGACCATCGAGGTCGCGGACGCGCTGCTCACGCGCGCGTTCCTCATCGACCCCAACGGCGACCAGCGCTTCATCGACGAGAGCCGCTCGCTGCTGCGCCACTACATGACCTCGCACTACGGAGCCGTCGAGGAGTCCTGACCCGCTAGGGCTGTCAAGGCCCTAGTCGTTCCCGGAACATCCCGCAACACTTCGCGGTCCGGGTTGGCAGGCGGCTGCCAATGGTGTTTTCCTTGCGGCCTGGCCCCGTTCGGGGCCGCGGGCCGTGCAACGGCCGGACGCGCGGAGCGAGAGCGGGCACAGTCGTGGACCAGGGACAGATCGGCGCGCACACCGCCGGACGGCGGGCGGCCTCGTGATCGAGTTCCGCAACGTCAGCAAGCAGTACCCGGACGGCACTCGGGCGGTCGACGACTTCTCGCTCGTGCTGCCCTCCCGGCAGACGACCGTCTTCGTCGGCTCCTCGGGCTGCGGGAAGACCACGATCCTCCGCATGATCAACCGGATGATCGAGCCGACCTCCGGCACCATCGAGATCGACGGCGAGGACATCTCGTCCCTGCCCGCCGTCGCGCTCCGCCGCCGCATCGGCTACGTGATGCAGAACTCCGGCCTCCTGCCGCACCGCAAGGTCATCGACAACATCGCGACCGTGCCGCGGCTGAACGGGGTCGCCAAGAAGCAGGCGCACGCCCGCGCGCTCGAGCTGATGGACACGGTCGGACTGGACCGTGCGCTCGCCGCCCGGTACCCCAGCCAGCTCTCCGGCGGCCAGCAGCAGCGCGTCGGCGTGGCGCGCGGCCTCGCGGTCGACCCGAACATCCTGCTGATGGACGAGCCGTTCGGCGCGGTCGACCCTCTCGTGCGCGCCGACCTGCAGCGCGAGACCCTGCGGCTCCAGGACGAGCTCGACAAGACCGTGGTCTTCGTCACCCACGACATCGACGAGGCGTTCCTGCTCGGCGACCAGGTCGTCATCCTCGAGAAGGGCGGCCGGATCGCGCAGAAGGGCTCGCCCGCCGAGATCCTGGCGAACCCCGCGAGCGAGTTCGTCGCCGGCTTCGTCGGCGCGGACCGCGGCAAGCGCTCGCTCCGGATCGAGGAGCGCGACGGCGCCCGCATCGTGGTCGACGGCGACGGGCGTCCGACCGGAGTGCTGCGCGCGCAGGACGGCCCCGCCGCGTGAACTGGGTCGTCAACAACACGGACGCGATCGTCGCGAACCTGCTGGCGCACCTGGCCCTGTCGGTCCCGCCGATCCTGCTCAGCTTCCTCGTCTCGCTGCCGTTCGGCTGGTTCGCGAACCGCTACCGCTGGAGCCGCGGCACCCTGCTGACAGGGCTCGGCGTGCTCTACGCCATCCCCTCGCTGGCAATGTTCATCCTGCTGCCGGTCCTGCTGGGCATCCCGCTCCGCTCGACCGCCAACGTGATCACGGGCCTCACCCTCTACGGCGTCGCGCTGATGGTCCGCACCACCTCGGACGCCTTGGGCGCGGTGTCGGACGACGTCCGCCAGTCGGCGACCGCGATGGGCTACTCCGGCTGGGCGCGCTTCTGGCGGGTCGAGTTCCCGCTGGCCGGTCCGGTCCTGCTCTCGGGCCTGCGCGTGGTCACGGTCAGCACGGTCAGCCTGGTGACGGTCGGCGCGGTGCTCGGGATCCAGAGCCTCGGCCTGCTCTTCACCGACGGCTTCCAGCGCGGCATCACCGGTGAGATCGTCACGGGCATCGTCCTCACGATCGTCCTCGCGCTGGTGCTCGACGGACTGCTGGTGCTGATCGGCCGTCTCCTCATGCCCTGGACGGCTCTGGACCGCACGCGCCGCTCGCGCAGACCGGTCGCGGTCGAGAGGGCGGTGACGTCGTGAACCTCATCGCCGAGGCCTTCGCCTGGATCGCCGACCCCGCGCACTGGACCGGGGTCTACGCGATCCCGACCCGTGTCGCCCAGCACGTCGGCATCAGCCTGCTGGTGCTCGTGATCGCGGCCGCGATCGCGATCCCGATCGGCTACCTGATCGGGCACACCGGGCGCGGCAAGGGCATCGCCGTGCCGGTCGCAGGCGGCCTGCGCGCCCTGCCGACGCTGGGCGTGCTCGTCCTCGCGGCGATGAGCCTGGGGCTCGGCCTCGGCGCTCCGGTGATCGCCCTCGTCGTGCTCGCGATCCCGTCGGTGCTCGCCGGCGCGTACTCCGGGCTCGAGGCGGTCGACCGCCGCACGGTCGACGCGGCGCGCTCGATGGGCATGACCGAGTGGCAGATCCTGACGAAGGTCGAGATCCCGCTGGGGCTGCCGCTGCTGATCGGCGGGCTCCGCTCGGCGGCGCTGCAGATCATCGCGACCGCCACGCTCGCCGACTACATCGGCGCCGGCGGCCTCGGGCAGTACATCTTCCGCGGTGTGAAGTCGGGGGACTACCCGCAGATGCTCGCCGGCTCGATCCTGGTGATCGTGCTGACGCTCCTCAGCGAGGTCCTCTTCGCCCTCCTCCAGCGGCTCGCCGTGCCGCGCGGAGTCGTGCTCGGCCTGGCCGGCACCGCCGGCCGCACAGGTTCCCGCGCTTCGTCGCCCCGACGACGCGCGGTGATGGGAATCCCCATCGAAGAAGGGAAATAGCAATGTTCACAGCACATTTCACGAAGGGCCGTGTCGCGCTCAGCGCACTCGCGGTCGGTGCCGTCGTGGCACTGGCAGGGTGTTCCTCGAGCGATCCGCTCGATGAGGGATCGGGTGCGACTGCGGGCAGCGAGACCATCGTGGTCGGCTCGCAGGACTACTACTCGAACGAGATCCTCGCCGAGATCTACGCGCAGGCCCTGGAGAACGACGGCTTCACCGTCGACCGCCAGCTGCGCATCGGCCAGCGCGAGATCTACCTGCCCGAGATCGAGAGCGGATCCATCGACGTCTTCCCGGAGTACGACGGCAGCCTCCTGCAGGCGCTCGAGCCCGACGCGACGGCCACCACCGCCGACGACGTGTACTCCGCGCTCGGCGACGCGCTGCCCGACGGCCTCCGCGCCCTCGACGCCGCCGAGGCCAGCGACCAGAACTCGTACACCGTCACCCAGGCCTTCGCCGACAAGTGGGACCTGACCGACATCGCGTCGCTCAAGAACGTCACCGACCCGATCGTGGTCGGCGGCAACTCCGAGCTGCAGACGCGCCCCTACGGGCCCGACACCCTGCAGTCGAAGTACGGCATCACGACCACCTTCCAGGCGATCGAGGACAGCGGCGGATCGACCACCGTCGACGCGCTCACCAGCGACCAGATCCAGCTGGCGAACGTCTACACGGCCGACCCGAACATCCAGAAGAACGACCTCGTCGCTCTCGAGGACCCGGACGGACTGTTCGTGGCCGACAACGTCGTGCCGATCGTCTCGAGCAAGATCACGGACGACGCGGCCGAGGTGCTGAACGCGGTCAGCGCGAAGCTCACGGCGGACGACCTCGTCGCCCTCAACTCCGAGAGCGTCAACGAGCAGAAGTCCGCGTCCGCGATCGCGGGCGAGTGGCTGAAGTCGGCGGGTCTCGTCGACTGATCCTCCGCGGATCCACGCCCGGAGGCGCGTCACTCGTCGAGGTGACGCGCCTCCGCTCTGTTCAGGAGCTTCTTCCCGAGGAGCACGAGCAGGGCGAAGACGACGATGACGCCCACGAAGACGTAGCCGGCGCCGTGCAGGCTCTCCGAGAGCTCCCGGTAGCTGCCGGCCGCGGCTGCGCCGACGCCGACGTAGGCGGACGACCAGAGCACGCACGCCGGGATCGTCCAGGCCATGAAGGTCCGGTAGCGCATCCCGCTCATCCCCACCGTCAGCGGGATCAGCGAGTGCAGCACCGGCAGGAAGCGCGAGAGGAACACGGCGAACCCGCCGCGCCGCGCGAGGTAGCGCTCGGCCTTCAGCCAGTTCTTCTCGCCGAGCCGGCGTCCCAGGCGCGACGCGCGGATCCGCGGCCCGAACCAGCGGCCGAGGTAGAAGCCGACGGACTCGCCGCAGAGGGCGCCGATGACGACCGTGACGGCCAGCGCCGCGAACTGCAGCGGGCTGGTCACGCCGGTCGCGCTGACGATCACGATCGTGTCGCCGGGGACGACGAGGCCCGCCAGGATCGTGGTCTCGAAGAAGATCGCGAGTCCGGCGAGGAGCGTCCGCCAGACCGGGGGGACGCTGACGACGAAGTCCAGGATCCCGGTGAGGGTGTCGTTCACCGGGCGCCCCCGCCCGCCGCGGACTCGATCGGGGGCTGGGGCCGACGGCGGCTCCGGATGCTCGGCATGGCTCGATCGTAGGGGCGCACGGCTGGGCGGCGGCAGGGCTGCGCCCGGGAGGCCGGTGGACGCCGAGCGGTCAGGGGACGGCGACGAGCGCGGAGGCCGCCGGGCCGGTGCCGTTCGCCGTGACCGCCTGCACTGAGAGGGTGTAGCTGCGGCCCGGGACCAGCTTCGTGAAGGTCTGCGAGCGCTTGGTCGCGGCGACCACGGCGCTCCAGGCTCCGGCTCCGCTCGTGTCGGACCCGTCGCGCGACACCCGGTAGCCGGTGACCGCCGAGCCACCGGTCCCCGCGGGGGGCGACCACGCGAGCGTCGCCGTGCCGTCCGAGCCCGCCGTGGCGGTGACCGCGGTCGGCGCGCCGGGGAGCCCGGCGGCGACGAGGGTCGCCGTCAGCGTGGTGCTGCTCCCGGGAGTGACGACGCTGTGCGAGGCGGCGCCGCCGTCCGACCAGGACGAGAACCGGTAGGCCGTGCCCGACGCGTCGGTCTGGTCCGGGACCTCCAGCTGGAGGGCCGAGCCCGCCCACGAGACGACGGTCGTGCCTCCGGCGACCTCGGTGCCGTTGACGACGACCGTCCGGCCGGCGGGAGCGGTGGCCAGGGTGACGGAGACCTTCTGCGGGGAGAACGTCCGCGTCGCCGTCGTCGACACTCCGCTCGAGTCCGTCGCCGTGACGCTGATCAGGAGGTCGCTGTCCGCGGCGGCGGCGAGGTCCTCCGGGCCGGGGGCGACGAAGGAGAGGTCGTTCCCCGTCAGCGGCCCGAGGAAGGGATGCGTGTGCTGAGCGTGGCGGCGCTGGACGGTCCAGGTGAGCGCCGAGGCGGGCAGGACGCCGTCCTCGGCGTCGGTCGCCGTGGCGCGGAGGCCGTAGCTCCGGCCCGTCACGAACACCCCTCCGTCGGCGGGTGCGGTGATGCTCACCGTCGGGGCACTGTCGCCCGAGGTGATCCTCGTCGTCGCGGGTGCGGAGACGGCTCCCTTCGGATCGCGGACGCGGAGGGACGCGGTCCAGCTGCCGGCGGCGTAGCTGTGGGTGAAGGTCGGGCCGGTCGTGATGCGGTCGGGGGTGCCGTCGCCGAACGACCACAGGTAGGTCAGGGCACCGCCCTCCGGGTCGCTGCTGCCCGAGCCGTTCAGCCGCGCGGCGAGAGGAGCCGCGCCGGAGGAGGGGGCGGCGGTGAGGGTCGCGGTCGGGGCGCGGTTCGCCGCGGCGGTGTAGGCGAGGCGCCGGACCTCGCCGCCGTTCGCGTAGCTGGTGTAGAAGAGGTCCTGGGTCCCGCGCGAGGGACCGAAGGCCATGGCGACGGCGCTGCTGCCGCCGAGGCCGGTCACGAGGTCGCCGGCCGCGCCGGTGCGGCCGAGGGTCCGGATCTTCCCGCACACGTAGTCGCCGAAGAGGTACGCGCCGTCGTAGGCGGCCGGCCAGACGCCGCGGGGGACGTAGGCGCCGCCCGTGATCGAGGCGCAGCCGCTGCTGTGCGCGTAGTCGTGGACCGGGTCGGTGAGCCCGGCGGGCGCCGCGGCTCCGCAGTTCGAGGCCGAGCCGGTCTTCGCGCAGTGGCCCTCACGGGTGTTCCAGCCGTAGTCGGCGCCGGCGACGCCCTGGTCGATCTCCTCCCAGGCGTCCTGGCCCACGTCGTTGATGCGGAAGACGGTGCCGGTCGCGTTCGGGTCGAAGGCCATCCGGAACGGATTGCGCAGGCCGCTCGCGAAGGTCTCGCGGCAGCGCACGCCCGCGGCGGCCGGGGCGAGCCGGCAGGAGGCGGTCCCGGTGCCCAGGTAGGGGTTGCCGGCCGGGACGCCGCCGGTGAGGGTGATCCGGAGGATCTTGCCGTTCAGGATGTTCGGGTCGCGGGCGGCGTCGTTCCGGCCGCCGCAGCCGCTGCCGCCCGGCGAGCCGACTCCGCCGCGGTAGTCGCAACCGCCGTCGCCGACGCTGACGTAGAGCAGGCCGTCCTTGCCGATGGCGAGGTCGCCGCCGTTGTGGTTGCTCGCGGGGGAGTAGATGCCGTCGAGGAGGACGCGCTCGGAGGCCGGGTCGATGCGGTCGTCGGTGCCGAGCTGGAACGAGGAGACGCGGTTGCGCGGGGCTCCCGCGGGATTCACCGTGCCGCCGGCGTTGGTCGGGCAGGAGGAGTCGGAGCCCTTCGCGGTGTAGTAGACGACGACGGTGCGCGAGCCCGGTGCCGGGTCGACCGCGAGGCCGAGCACACCGCGCTCGCCGTTGGCGCAGACCTTCGAGCGCAGGTCGAGGGCCGGAGTGGCGACCAGGCCGCCGGCGCGGATCACCCGGATCGCTCCGGTCTGCGAGGAGACGAGGGTGCGCCCGTCGGTCGTGAAGGCGAGGGCGGTCGGCGCGGGGACGGCCGCCACCCGCGAGTCGGTGAAGCCGGCGGGCACGACGGGAGCGGCGGACGCCGGACCCGCGGGCCCGGCGACGAGCGCGGCGGCCGTGATCGCCAGGACGGTGAGCAGGGCGAGACCGCGGGGGCGGATCCTCGAGCGGGGCATCGGTGACTCCGAGACGGTCGGCGCTGCTGAGCGAGCGGCGGTCTGCGGCGGTGCAGAGGGCGCTGTCGGCGATGACGCGGGGCCAGGATAGGCGCGCGCGGCGGAGGGGCCGTGTCCCCCTTCAGGGTCAACACTGGGGGCTCCGGGCGCGGTGTCCCCGGGCCGCTCACGTCGAGCGGGGCTGCAGTGCGTCGGCCCGCCGGTTCACTCCAGAGCGGGCAGGACCACCGCGCGGACCGCCTCCGAGAACCGGGCGTAGCCGGCCTCGTCGAAGTGCAGGCCGTCGTCGACGAAGAGGGAGGGGTCGACAGAGCCGTCGGAGGTGACGAGCGCGTCGGCGGTGGGGACGAAGGTGACGCGGTCGTCCGTCTCGGCGTAGGCGCTGACCGCGGTGTTGGCGGCGCGGACCTCGGCGCCGACGGAGGCGCGGGCGGGCGTCTCCGCGATCTCGACGTAGAACAGCTCGGCGTCGGGGGCGACCTCCTCCACGCGCTGGAGGTACTCGACGACGGCGCCGGCGGTCTGGGCGCCGGTGCGCGAGCCCTCCTCGCCGCTGATGTCGTTCGCTCCCACGTACACGATCACGGCGCGGGGATCGAAGGGGGCGACCATGCGGTCCAGCCACGCGAGGTGATCGGCGACGGTCGTGCCGCCGATCCCGATGTTGTAGGTCTCGAGCGGGCGCAGGTCCTCCTTGGAGGTCGTCCAGCGGCCGATCGTGGAGCTGCCCGTGAGGACGATGCTGTGCTGCGGGAACCCGGCGGCGAAGCGCTTCTCGAGACCGGCGACGCGCTCGGCCATGTCGACGGAGGAGGTCGGGCCGGGGTCGGGGGAGCTCGCGAGCGGAGCGCCCGCGCCTCCGCTCCGCGAGGCGAGCGAGAGGGCGATGCCCGCGCCGGCGAGGACCAGCGCGAGCACCAGCAGCGCGACCAGGAGGCGGAGGCGGATGCGGCGGGGGCCGGGGGCGGAGCCGGGGGGCATCGCTCGAGTCATGGCTCGATCCTCGGGCATCGGCGGGGGCGCGTCGTCCACGAGGCGGTCGGCCGAGGACCCGCGCACCCGGTGGCCGTCTCTCCGTCACCGGATCGCCGTGATCGAATACGCGCAGAACATCACAGAGGATGCACAGCCGTGCGACACTTGCACATCGCCATCGTCATCGTCGCCGCCGGCCGACTTCCGATGGACGATCACGACGAGGACTCATGGCACGCGCACGCATCACCTGGGTGGACACGGCGAAGGGCATCGCGATCATCCTGGTCGCCCTGGCCCACTCCGTGCAGTGGACCACGACGGCCGGGATCGCCCCCGACTCGTGGAACGAGATCAACCTCCTCCTCATCACCTTCCGGATGCCGCTGTTCTTCCTCGCCTCGGGGCTGTTCGCCGGCTCCGTGCTCACCCGGTCGTGGCCGGAACTCTGGCGTTCGCGGCTGAGCCTGCTGGTCTGGGCCTTCCTGCTCTGGTCCGTGGTGCGGTTCCTCTTCTTCCTGGTGGTGCCCAACCCGGGCGGCACCGACGAGTCCGACCCGCTCGCGCTGCTCCTCCAGCCGGTGATGCCGCACAACGGGCTCTGGTTCCTCTACGCGCTCACGATCTTCTTCGTGGCCGCCAAGCTCGCGCAGGGCCGGATCGACTGGCGGGTGCAGATCGGCATCGCGACCGCGATCGCCGTGGTCTGGTACGCCGTCCGCTCCAGCACCTCCGAGGGCACCGGGAACATCGCCTGGGACGGCATGGCCCGCTACCTGATGTTCTTCCTGCTCGGCCTCTACCTGCGGAACGCGGTGATCGCGTTCGTGGAGCGCCGCGGGATCCTCAGCGGAGTCGGCTTCGGCGTGCTGTTCCTCGTGCTCGCCGGCGTGATCCTCGCCGTCCGCGCCCGCTTCCCGCTGCTGACGATCGGGCTGGTCCTGGTGAGCGTGCTGGCGGTCCTCGCCGGGCTCGTGGTCGCCCGCTTCCTCTCGAACCGGCGCGGCGCGGGCTGGATCACCTTCATCGGCCGCAACACGCTCCCGGTGTACGTGGTGCACGTCCTCTTCGTCTCGCTCGCCACGAGCGCCCTGCTGCTCTTCGACGGAGAGCGCTGGCTCGACGTCATCGGGCCGGTCGTGCCGCTCCTGGTCTGCGGGATAGGCGTCGCGGCAGCACTGGGCTACTGGCGCCTCACCCGCGACCTGCCCGTGCTGAAGTACGGCTTCCAGGCGCCCGCCTGGTTCTCCGGCTCCCGCTCGCGCGTCGACGCCGGCTGACCGCGGGGCGCCCGCCGACGGCGCCTCGGCATCGGCCCCGGGAGTCTCTTCACCGGGCGAGTCCGTCGATGCGTCGCGCGGTGAACGGATTCCCAGAGCCGATCTCGCGGATGTGCGCCTGGGAATCCGCTGAAGGCCTGTGAGAGGAAGTCTCAGCGCTCCGTCGACCGCTTGATCGCTCGGCGTCGAGAGGCCGGCGGCGGCGCGTCCGACGGAGGCGAGCCCCGCTCGGCAGTCGCCGCGCGGGGGACTCCCTCGACGTCGAGAGGGACTGTCTCGACGTCGAGCGACCGGTCGGCGGGCGCGCTCGGAGGGGCGTCCGGGGCCACCCCGGAAAGGGTGCCGCCAGGAGCTCGCGGAAGGCCGCACATCCGCCCCAGTACTGGGATCGAAGGCCGTCGGACCCCTTCCGCCGACCTACTCTCGGAGCTGTGAACGAACTCCTGGACCCGCTCCTGCTGTCGAGATGGCAGTTCGGTCTGACGACGATCTACCACTTCCTGTTCGTGCCGCTCACGATCGGCATGGCGCTCACCGTCGCGATCTTCCAGACCTGCTGGGTGCGCACCGGGAAGGTGCACTACCTGCAGCTGACGAAGTTCTTCGGGAAGCTCTTCCTGATCAACTTCGCGATGGGCGTCGTGACCGGGATCGTCCAGGAGTTCCAGTTCGGGATGAACTGGAGCGACTACTCCCGCTTCGTCGGCGACGTCTTCGGGGCCCCGCTGGCGTTCGAGGGCCTGCTCGCCTTCTTCCTCGAGGCGACCTTCATCGGCCTCTGGATCTTCGGCTGGGACAAGCTGCCCGAGAAGCTGCACCTGGCCACCATCTGGCTGACCACGCTCGGCACCACGCTCTCGGCCTACTTCATCATCGCCGCGAACGCGTTCATGCAGAACCCGGTCGGCTTCCGCATCAACGAGACCAAGGGCCGCGCGGAGCTCACCGACATCTGGGCGCTCCTCACCAACAAGGTCGCTCTCGCCGCGTTCCCGCACACGATCTTCGCCTGCTTCATGGTCTCGGCCGCCGTCATCATCAGCGTCGCGGCCTACCACCTCTCCCGGAACCAGCACCTCGAGACCATGCGCCCCGCGCTGAGGTTCGGCGCCTGGATGATGCTCGTCAGCGGCGGCCTGACCCTGTTCACCGGCGACTCGCTGGGCCTCGCGATGGTCGACACGCAGCCGATGAAGATGGCGGCCGCGGAGGCGCTCTACAGGACCTCCACAGGCGTCGACGCCTCCTTCTCCGTCTTCACCTGGGGCACGCCGGACGGCTCGAGCGAGCTGTTCTCGATCCGCATGCCCTACCTGCTCTCCTTCCTCTCGACGCACACCTTCACCGGCACGGTCGAGGGCATCAACGACCTCCAGGCGCAGTACACCCAGGTCTACGGACCCGGCGACTACACGCCGATCATCTGGGTCACCTACTGGTCGTTCCGCTGGATGATGGCGCTCGGCGTCCTGGCCATCGGCGTGGCCGCGGCCGGCCTCTGGTTCACCCGGAAGGGCCGCGAGCCGAAGCAGTGGATGTGGAAGGTCGCGATCTGGGCCGCCCCGCTGCCGCTGATGGCGATGATCGTGGGCTGGGTCTTCACCGAGATGGGCCGCCAGCCGTGGCTCGTGTTCGGACTGCTGAAGACCGCCGACGGAGTCTCGCCCGGAGTGAGCGGCCTCGAGGTCCTGATCTCGCTGCTCGCCTTCACCGCGATCTACGGCACGCTCGCCGTGGTCGAGTTCCGCCTGATCAAGCGGGCCGCGCAGGCCGGCCCCGACGACGCTCCCGAGGTCGACGAGGAGAGCGGTCGCCCGCAGCTCGTCGGCACCGTCTACTAGGAGGCACCCCTCATGGATCTCGCCGTTCTCTGGTTCTGGATCGTCGCGTTCTTCTTCATCGGCTACTTCGTCCTCGACGGGTTCGACTTCGGCGTCGGCATGTCGCTCCCGTTCCTCGGGCGCGACGACACCGACCGCCGCGTGCTGATCAACACGATCGGCCCGGTGTGGGACCTCAACGAGACGTGGGTGATCGTCGCCGGCGCCGCCTTGTTCGCCGCGTTCCCGGAGTGGTACGCCACGCTCTTCAGCGGGTTCTACCTGCCGCTTCTGCTCATCCTGCTCGCGCTGATCGCACGCGGCGTCTCGTTCGAGTACCGTCACCAGCGTCCGGAGGCGCAGTGGAAGCGGCGCTTCGACACGATGATCGTCGTCGGCTCCGCGGTGCCCGCCTTCCTCTGGGGCGTGGCCTTCGCGAACATCGTGCAGGGCGTCCCGATGGACGCCGACCACAACTTCACCGGCACCGTCCTGGACCTGCTGAACCCCTACGCGCTCCTGGGCGGAGCGACGACCCTCCTGCTCTTCTTCACGCACGGAGTCGTCTTCGTCGCCCTGAAGACGGAGGGGGGGATCCGCGAGCGTGCGCGCCGCCTGGCGACCCGCGCGGGGCTGCTCACCGTGGTCGTCGCCGCGGTCTTCCTGGCCTGGACCAACCTCGGCCAGGGGAGCACCGCCTCCTGGGCGCTCTCGGCGGGCGCGGCCGCGACCCTCGTCGGCGGCTGGCTCGCCATCACGCGGGGCCGGGAGGGACGCGCCTTCGCGCTGCTGGCCGGCACCATCGCGCTCGCCGTGCTCGCCCTCTTCGCGACGCTGTTCCCCGCGGTGATGCCGGCCTCGAACGTCCCCGCCTACGGGCTGACGATCGAGAACGCCTCCAGCACGCCCTATACGCTGACGGTCATGAGTTGGACCGCCCTGGTGTTCGTGCCGCTCATCGTCGGCTACCAGGCCTGGACCTACTGGATCTTCCGCAAGCGCATCAGCCGCGCGCACATCCCGGTCGACGCCCACTGACGTGAAGCCCCTCGATCCGCGCCTGCTCCGCTACGCCCGGGCGGCCCGCGTGTTCCTCCTGCTCGGCGGGGTGCTCGCGCTGGCGAGGACCCTGGCGATCGTCGCCTTTTCGTGGCTCGTGGCGCAGCTGGTGGCCGGTGCGGTCGACGGGAGGAGCGCCGACGATCTCGCGCCGCTGCTGGCCGCCCTGCTCGCGGTCGTCGCGGCGCGGGCGGCTCTCGCCTGGGCGACCGAGGTGAACGCTGTGCGCGGAGGAGCAGGAGCGAAGGCGCAGCTGCGGCAGGCGGTCCTCGCCGCACTGGTCGAGCTCGGCCCGGCGGGCCGCTCCGAAGGGGGCTCGGGCGGGGTCGTCGCGCTGCTGGGCGGCGGACTGGACTCCCTCGACGGCTACTTCGCCCGCTACCTCCCGCAGCTGATCGCCACCGCGGTGGCGACGCCGCTCCTGACACTCGTGGTCTTCCTCGCCGATCCGCTCAGCGCGGTGTTCCTGGTGGTGACCCTGCCGCTCATCCCGGTGTTCATGGTGCTGATCGGCTGGGCGACCCAGGCCGTGCAGGCGCGGCAGTGGGAGCGGCTGCAGGCGCTCGCGTCCGGCTTCGTCGACACCGTCGGCGGCCTCGCAACACTCAAGATCTTCGGGCGGGCCGAGCGGCAGGCGACGCGGATCCGCGCGCTGACCGAGGACTACCGCGTGCACACGATGAAGGTGCTGCGGGTGACCTTCGTCAGCGGCTTCGTGCTGGAGCTCGCCGGCTCGCTCTCGGTCGCGCTGGTCGCCGTCTCGATCGGGCTGCGGCTCGTCGACGGCTCGCTGGGGCTGGCCGTCGGGCTGTTCGTCCTGGTGCTGGCGCCGGACGTGTTCTTGCCGGTGCGCCAGGTCGGTGCCGAGTTCCATGCGGCGGCGGACGGGGTGCAGGCGGCGGACCGCGCCTTCGCCGTCCTCGAGCGCGCGGCGGCCCTGCCCGCTCGCGGGAAGGCCCCGGCGGCGACGGGGGCGCTCGAGCTGCGGGGTCTCGCGGTCGACGACGGACGCGGGCGGACGCTCGCTCCTGTCGACGCGGTGCTCCCCGTCGGGTCGATCACCGTGGTGACCGGGCCCAGCGGGTCGGGGAAGTCGACGCTGCTCGCCGCGCTCGCGGGCTTCGTGCCCTTCTCGGGCACGCTGCTGCTCGGCGGGTCGCCGGTCGCGGATCTGCGGTCGACGCTCGCCTGGGCGGGCCAGCGGCCCGACCTGCTCCCGGGGAGCGTCGCCTCCGCCGTCGGGCTCGGAGCACTCTCGCCGGACCCCGAGCGCGTGCGGCGGGCCCTGGCGATCGCCGCCGTCGACGTGGACCCCGAGCGCCGGCTCGACGCCGAGGGGACGGGCCTCTCGGGCGGGCAGAGCGCCCGCGTCGCCGTCGCCCGCGCCGTGCACCGCCTGCTCGAGCGCGGGTGCGCGGTGCTGGCCCTGGACGAGCCGACCGCCGCCCTCGACGAGGAGTCCGAGCGGGCGCTGCTCGCCGGACTCCGGACGCTGGCGGAGAGCGGGACGATCGTCGTCGTCGCCAGCCACCGGCCCGCGACGGTCGCGGCGGCCGACGCCGTGATCGCCCTGGCGCCGGCGGGGGCGGTCGCGAGGTGAACCGCTCCGACGTCCTCCGCGCCGCGATGCCCGGGCCGCGCCGCTTCCTGCCGGGGCTGTCCTTCGGTCTGCTCTCCTCCTCGGCCGTCGTGGCGCTGCTGGCCTGCTCGGCCTGGCTGATCGTCCGCGCGGCCGAGCAGCCGCCGATCCTGTTCCTGTCCATGGCCGTCGTGGGCGTGCGGGCGTTCGCGCTGGCGCGGGCCTTCTTCCGCTACCTCGAGCGGCTGACCGGCCACGACGCCGCCTTCCGCGCGCTCGCGGAGCTCCGGGCGGGCGTCTACGAGCGCCTGGTGCCGGTCGCGCCGGACGGGCTGGGCCGCGTGCGCCGCGGCGACCTGGTCGCCCGGGTGGTGTCGGACGTCGACGCCCAGCAGGACGTGCCGCTGCGCGTCGTGCAGCCGCTGGTCGTCGCGGCGCTGGTCGCTGCGGTCTCCGTGGTCGGCGTCTGGCTGCTGCTGCCGGCGATGGGCGCCGTGCTGCTGGCGCTGCTCGTCCTCGCCTTCGCCGGCGGGGCTCTGGGCGCCGGCCGACTCTCCGCGCAGGCGGACCGCGAGCTGGCGCCGCTGCGCGGGGAGCTCGCCGAGCGCCTCAACCTGCTGGTCACCCGTCTCGACGTGCTCATCGCCTTCGATGCGGCGGGTGACGCTCTGGCGGACGTGGCACGCGCGGAGGAGTCGCTCGCCCGAGCGGCGCGTCGGCGGGCGGCCTCCGCCGGACTGGCCGCGGCCGTCCTCGCCCTCTGCTCGGGTGGAGCGGTCTGGGCGGGCCTCGCGCTCGGGATCCCGGCGATCGGCGACCTCGGCGGTCCGGCGCTGGGAGTCGTCGCGCTCGTGCCGCTCGCGGTGTTCGAGGTCGCCGCCGCCGCGCCGCTCGCCGTGCAGGCGGCGCGCACCGCGCTCTCGAGCGCTCAGCGCCTGGCCGATCTGGACGCCGAGGCGGCGTCGCCGGCGCTCGCGACCGACGCGGACGTGGACCCGGACGCCCCGGCTCCCCGGGGCGCCGGCATCGTCCTGCGCGACCTGTCGGTGAGCTGGCCCGGCGCGCACACGCCCGCGCTGCGGGGCGTCTCGCTCGACCTGCCGGAGGGTGCGTGCGTCCTCGTCACCGGCGGCAGCGGCTCCGGGAAGACGACGCTCGCGCACGCTCTGGTGCGCTTCCTCGACCACTCCGGCAGCTACCTCCTGGGCGGGGTCGAGGCGCGGACGCTGCCGCAGGCGGAGGTGCGGAAGCGGGTCGGACTCGTGGAGCAGCAGCCGTACCTCTTCGACGACACGATCCGGCAGAACCTCCTCTTCGCGCGGCCCGAGGCCGATGGCGCCGTGCTCGAGGCGGTGCTCGAGCGGGTCGGGCTCGGGCCCTGGGTCGCTGCACGCGGCGGGCTCGACGCGCGGGTGGGGGAGCGGGGCTCGCTCGTCTCGGGCGGCCAGGCTCAGCGGATCGCCCTCGCACGCGCACTCCTGGCCGACTTCCGCGTCCTGGTGCTGGACGAGCCGACGGCGTCGGTGGACGCTCCCGCGGCCGACGCTCTGCTCGGGGATCTGCTCCGCGCCGCCGAGGGGCGGACGGTGGTCCTGATCGCGCACCGGGTCGATCCGGGCCTGGAGTTCGACACGCGGATCCGGGTGGCGGACGGCACGGCGGCTCAGGAGCACCGGGCCGCCTGAGCAGGCGTCCGGCTCCGCGGGGCGGTCGGTCCGAGCGGCCGTTCAGCCGTGCTCCGTCGGGACCGAGGCCCGCGCCAGGGAGGCCGCGCGCGCCAGGCGCCCGCCCTCCGCCTCCCAGCGGTCGAGGACCGCGTCCGCCCGGGTCCGCGCCGCACCGCGCAGCCCGGCCAGGAGCGGAGCGACGACGTCGCGGGCCAGCGGGTCGCTCAGCTCGTCCACGCGGGAGTCGCGGACGAAGCCCTCGAGCCGGGTGAGGTCGGAGCCGCGCAGCCACTCGGCTCGGGACTGCAGCAGCACGACGGCCGCCAGCCGCGGCTCGAACACCGCCGGCTCCCACAGCTCGGAGGAGAGGGCTGTCACGTCGTCGTGCTCGAGCGAGCGGAACTTCCTCAGCGCGTCGCGGACGGTGCCGCGGACCGCCCCGACCGAGGCGCCTGTCGAGTCGAGCCCTGCTCCCAGGCGCTCGCGCACGTCCTGCGCGCGCCAGACGTCGCCCTCGTACTCCAGGGCCGAGCGGATGAAGTCGCCGGGGTCGCTCATCCCTCCATCATGCGTCGCGCGTCAGCCCCGGCTGGCCCAGACGGCCCGTCCGATGCCGTCGTACTCGACGAGGCGGCCGTCGTCCTGCAGTACGAGGCGGTAGGGCGCGACGACGCCGGTCTGGCCGATACCGAAGGAGATCCTCGGGAACCGCAGCCAGAGGATCCGGGAGTCGGCCACGTCGAGCCGGCCCTCGGAGCTCATCGAGAAGGCGGCGCCGGAGGCGGAGGAGGTGTTCGTCGCCCAGTCCGCGCCGTTCGGCCCGTAGACGACGAAGTTGCCGTCGCGCTGCATCTCGGCCCGCCACTGCCCGCTCGCCGAGGTCAGCCGCGTGCCCGCGACGACGAGGCCGCTCGGGGAGAGCGAGTCGCGCACGACGAGCGCGGCACTGCTCCAGAGCACGCCGGAGTCGTCCGCGATCCGGAGATCGCCCTCGCGGAGGACCATCGTGGCGCCCGGCTCGCCGGACGTGTCCGAGGCCCACAGGGGCGCGCCGTCCGCGGTGTAGACCACGGCGTTCCCGTCGTCCTGCATCCGGAGGACGTTGCCCCGGCCGCGGGTGCCGCTCGCCCAGAGAGCCCCGCCCTGCCCGTAGACCACGAGGTTGCCGTCCGCCTGCATCACCGCCGTGGTGCCTCCCTGGGTGGCGAGCCGGTTCCCCGCGTAGAGGGTGCTGCCGCGGCGGAGGGTGTCGGTGCGCGGCTCGTCGATCCGGCCGCCGATGCTGCTGGCCCAGGCGGCCGAGCCGCTGCGGCGGTAGATGACGAGATTGCCGTCGTCCTGCATCCGCAGCTCGCCGCCCGGGTCGGCCACCGTGCCGCTCGCCCAGACCGGGCGCCCGTCCGCGGCGTACACGACGAGGTTGCCGTCGTCCTGCATCCGCAGGCTGTCGCCGCGCCCCTGGGTGCCCGAGGCCCAGGTGGGACGGCCGCCGGCGGCGTAGACCACGGCGTTGCCGTCGGTCTGCATCACGAGGGAGGAGGCGCCGTCGGGGGACACCAGCCGCTCGCCGCGCGCGAGCTGCTCGCCGGCACGGAGGACCGCGGCGGAGGCGACGGCGGAGGACGCCGAGGGCGGGGCCTCGACCGCGGCGGCGGGCAGCGAGCCCAGCAGGAGCGCGCCCGTGGCGGCGAGCGCCGCGAGGGAGGCGGTCAGGGAGCGGCCGGAGGGGAGGTGCGTCATCGCAGGGGTCCTGTCGGGGAGGGCGGCTGGGTCGGGGAATCGTCCCACGGCGGGGGAGACGACGACGCCCCCCGGTCCGGGGACCAGGGGGCGTCGTGGCGGAGGGCGTCAGCCGCGGCTGGCCCAGACCGCGCGGCGGCTGTCGTACTCGACGAGGTTGCCATCGTCCTGCATGACGAGCTTGTAGGGGCCGACCGACGCGGCGGGCGGGACGACCGACCATCCGCTCGTCGTCTCGGTGCCCACGGCGATCTGCCCGCTGGTGTCGAGGGCGAAGAAGCCGCCCGCGCGGGTGGTCTTCGACGCCCAGATCGGGCCGTTCTTGCCGTAGACGACGAAGTTGCCGTCCGCCTGCATCACCGCTCGGTAGACGCCGTTCGCGGAGCGGAGGAAGCTGCCCGCCTCGAGCGAGTTCGCCGCGTAGAGCGTGGTCGAGGGGAACGCGGCCTGGCTGGTCCAGATCACGTCGTCGGACGGGTTCACGATGATCAGCGAGCCGGCGTTGTTGATGCCCAGGCGGAGGTCCTTGCCGCGCGTGCCCGAGAACCACTTGACGGAGCCGTCGGAGCCGTAGACGACGGCGTTGCCGTCCTTCTGCATGGTGATGCGATTGCCGGAGCCGCCGGTGCCGGTGCCCCAGACGGCGCCCTGGGGGCCGTAGCCGACGAAGTTGCCGTCGTTCTGCATGACGGCGCTGAAGCGGCCGTCGGCGGAGGTGAGCTGGTGGACGGGGCGGAGGGTCTGCTCCGTGAACAGCGTGTCGGTCACCGGCTCGGCGATGACGCGGCGGACGCTGCTCGCCCAGGCGGGCGAGCCGTTCTCGCGGTAGACGACGAGGTTGCCGTCGGGCTGCATGATCACCGAGGCGCCCGCCTCGTTGATCGTGTTCGTGCTCCACACGGGGCCGCCCTTGGCGGAGTAGACGACCATGTTGCCGTCGGTCTGCATGACCAGGTGGTCGCCGCGGCCCTGGGTGTTCGTCGCGAAGGTGGGGCGGCCCTGCGGGTCGTAGACCACCGCGTTGCCGTCGGTCTGCATCCGGAACGAGTAGCCGTTCGTGCCCGAGACGATCCGCTGTCCGGCGGCCAGCTCCTCGCCGCCGACGAGGGCGTTGTAGTAGCTGACGGCCGCGCGGGCGGTCTGCTGGGCGGCCTCGGGCGACTCGCTCGCGGGAGCGAGGCCGGTCGGCGCCTCCTCGGAGGAGGACAGGGGCTTCTGCGGGTTCTCCGCGGCGAGGGCCGGGGTCGCGCCGAAGAGCAGGGCACCGGTCGCGACGAGCGCGATCAGCCCGGAGGCGAGGGGGCGGGGGGAGGGGGAACGCGTCATCGCAGGACTTTCTCGAGTGGCCGGCGGGGGCCGGAAGAGGGGGTACTCGATGCTCGCACGGCGGACGCACGAGTGCGACCGGAACGGGGGCCCTCCGTCTGGGGGACGCGCGGGAGCTGAGGTCCTCCGCGGGTCAGAGCGCCGGGAGAGGCCGCCTGAGAGCGTCCAGCCGCTTCCGCCAGGCGTCCAGGCGGCCCGGCTCCGCGGCGAGCGCCGGTCCGTCCACCCAGGCGGTCGCCAGCCGCAGACCGTGCAGGGCGTTGGCCGTCCAGACCTCACGGCCCTCGAGCGACTCCGGCTCGGCCGGGGCCTCGATCACGTCCACGCCGAGCGCGCCGGCGAGCACCGAGACCGTGCGAGCCGTCACGCTGCGCACGCGGGTGCTCGTCGCCGGAGGGACGACCAGCGCGTCGCCCAGCCACCACAGGATCGCGCTGCTCGCTCCGTCGATGACGGCGCCCTCGGCGTCGAGCAGCACGGCCTCGTCCGCTCCCGCGGCGTGCGCGCGCGTGCGCAGGAGGGCGAGACGCGCGACGTCCGGCCCCTTCCAGGAGGGTGTCCGGCGCGGATCCACGGGGCTCGTCCACAGCACCACGGAGCGGGTCGTCGGCGGGGCGGGTCGCAGCCGGAGCCGGAGGGAGCCTCCCGAGAGCTCGACGCGGGGGAAGGAGCGGCCCTCGCGGGGCAGGGCGGCGATCGCGGCGTGGAGGAACGGCTCGACGTCCGGGTGCCCGCCCGCCGAGGCGACGGAGGCGGCGAACCGCTCGCGGTGCAGGTCGAGCCCGCGGACGCGTCCCTCGTCCACCAGCCAGGAGTCGGCGGCGTCCAGGGAGGTGCCGGGTGGCTCGGGAACGTTCGTCAGGGCCCGCCCGTCCCACTCCCGAACCTGCTCGCCGTCCACGACCGCCTACGCTAGCCCAGTGGTCTCGGAGGATCGGCACGTCCGCTCGATCGAGCTGCCCTGGGTCGATCCGGAGCTCGCGCACCACGCCCTGTTCGCCACGGCCGAGGCGTCTTTCTGGCTCGACTCGGGCCTCGGAGCGACGAGCGGCCGCTCCTACCTCGGCGCGTGCGCCCGCGAGGACGTGCTCCTCGTCGAGGCCGGCGGCGACGTGGCGGCGGCGCTCGCCGCGGTCGACGACGAGGCCCCGGCGGGCGACCGCGCGCTCGGCCGCTACGGCTGGATCTCCTACGAGGCGGGAGCCGCCTCCGTCTCCCTGCCCTCGGCGCCGACCGGCCCCGCGGATCCGCCGGCCCTCGCCCTTCTCCGGGGCGACCCCGTGCTCGAGTTCGACCACGGCACCCGGACCGTCCGCCTGGTCGCCACGGGAGACGTGCAGGAGCTCACCGCGCGCCTGCTCGAGCTCGTCGGCGCGCCCGCACCCGCGGACCCCGCGGATCCCGAGCCCGCCGGCGACCCGGTCCGCCGCCACTCCGCCGCCGAGTACACGGCGCTGATCGGCCGCTGCCAGGAGGCCATCCGCGCGGGGGACGCCTACCAGCTCTGCCTCACCGACGAGATCGTCGTCGAGGGCCGGTTCGATCCGGTCGAGGCGTACCGTCGCCTCCGCCGCTCCAGCCCGAGCCATCACGGCGGGCTGATCCGCCTCGGCCCGCTCGCGCTCGTCAGCGCCTCGCCCGAGCGGTTCCTCACCGGCGGGGCCGATGGACGCGTCGCCACGCATCCCATCAAGGGCACGCGCCCCCGGGGCCGGGACGCCGACGAGGACCGCGCGCTCCGGGACGAGCTCGTGTCGAGCGTGAAGGAGCGGGCCGAGAACGTGATGATCGTGGACCTCGTCCGCAACGACCTCGCCCGGATCGCCGCCCCCGGCTCCGTCGTCGTCGACCGCCTGCTCGAGGTGGAGAGCTACCCGCACGTCCACCAGCTGGTCAGCGAGGTCTCGGCCCGCCGCGCGCCGGGCGTCGGGATCGCCGAGCTGATCGCGGCCCTCTTCCCGGCCGGCTCGATGACGGGAGCGCCCAAGCGCCGGGCGGTGGAGCTGCTGCGGGAGTGGGAGGGCGGTCCCCGCGGCGTCTACTCCGGCGCCTTCGGCCGCCTGGGCTCGGACGGCTCGCTGGACCTCGCGATGACCATCCGCACCCTCGTGCTCGACGGCGAGCGCGCCCGCCTGGGGACCGGCGGCGGCATCACCGCGCTCTCGGTGCCGGAGGAGGAGGTCGAGGAGACGCGGCTGAAGGCGCGGGCGCTCCTCGCGGTGCTGGGCGCCGCCGAGGAGTGAGCGGGCGCCGCGTTCGTCTGCCGTGCTCGCAGGGCCAGTAGGGTTGATGGTCGAACGCAGCCGCCCACGCGTGCGCGTTCTCCCCCTCCTTCAGAAGTGAGAAGCACCTGTGGCAGAAGACACCTCCCGGCAGACCGGCGCGAGCGACGAGGAGCGCTACGACTTCCGAGCGCTCCAGGAGAAGTGGCTCCCGATCTGGGAGGAGACGCGCCCGTTCGCGACGGACGACCCCGACGACAAGCGCCCCCGCAAGTACGTGCTCGATATGTTCCCGTACCCCTCGGGCGACCTGCACATGGGCCACGCCGAGGCGTACGCGCTCGGAGACGTGATCGCGCGCTACTGGCGCCAGCAGGGCTTCAACGTCCTCCACCCGATCGGCTGGGACAGCTTCGGCCTGCCCGCCGAGAACGCCGCGATCAAGCGCGGGCTGAACCCGGTCACCTGGACCTACGACAACATCGAGCAGCAGAAGCGCTCGATGAAGCGCTACGCCGCGTCCTTCGACTGGGACCGCGTGCTGCACACCTCCGACCCCGAGTACTACAAGTGGAACCAGTGGCTGTTCCTCAAGATGTACGAGAAGGGCCTCGCCTACCGCAAGGACAGCTGGGTCAACTGGGACCCGGTGGACCAGACGGTCCTGGCGAACGAGCAGGTCCTGGCGGACGGCACCTCCGAGCGCTCCGGCGCGGTCGTGGTCAAGAAGAAGCTCACGCAGTGGTACTTCAAGATCACCGACTACGCCGACCGGCTGCTCGACGACCTGAACCAGCTCGAGGGCTCCTGGCCGTCGAAGGTCATCGCCATGCAGCGCAACTGGATCGGCCGCTCCATCGGCGCCGACGTCGAGTTCGAGATCGAGGGCCACGACGAGCGCGTCACCGTCTTCACCACGCGCCCCGACACGCTCTACGGGGCGACCTTCATGGTCGTCGCGCCGGACTCCGACCTCGCCTCCGAGCTGGTCGAGGGCTCCGAGCCCGCGATCCGCGACGCGTTCCGCAGCTACCTCGAGACGGTGCAGAAGTCGAGCGAGATCGAGCGCCTGACCGCCGACCGCCCCAAGACCGGCGTGTTCCTCGGCCGCTACGCGGTGAACCCCGTGAACGGCGAGCGGCTGCCGATCTGGGCCGCCGACTACGTCCTCTCCGACTACGGCCACGGAGCCGTCATGGCCGTGCCGGCGCACGACCAGCGCGACCTCGACTTCGCCCGCGCCTTCGACCTGCCCGTGCGCGTGGTCGTCGACACCAACGCCTCCGTCACCGGGGCGATCCCGGTCATCCCGGAGGACCCGGAGGAGCTGGCCGCGCTCGAGAAGGAGTACTCGCTCGACCCCGCCACGACCGGCGAGGCGCTGACCGGCGACGGCCGCCTGATCAACTCCGGGCCGCTCGACGGGCTCTCCAAGCGCACCGCCATCGAGCGCGTCATCAGGATGCTCGAGGAGCGCGGCCGCGGCCGCTCGGCCAAGAACTACCGCCTGCGCGACTGGCTGATCTCCCGTCAGCGCTACTGGGGCACCCCCATCCCGATCATCCACGGAGCCGACGGCGAGCTCGTGCCGGTGCCCGAGGACCAGCTGCCCGTCGTCCTGCCCTCCACCGACGGCCTCGACCTGCAGCCGAAGGGCTCGTCGCCGCTCGGAGCGGCGGAGGACTGGGTGAACGTGCCGCACCCAGTGGACGGCTCGCCCGCGCGCCGCGACCCGGACACGATGGACACCTTCGTCGACTCCTCGTGGTACTTCCTCCGCTTCCTCTCGCCGAAGGACGACACGCAGGCCTTCGATCCGAAGCTCGCCGAGAAGTGGGCGCCCGTCGACCAGTACGTCGGAGGCGTGACGCACGCGATCCTGCACCTGCTGTACGCGCGCTTCATCACCAAGGTGCTGTTCGACCTGGGCTACGTGTCGTTCACGGAGCCCTTCACGGCGCTGCTCAACCAGGGCATGGTGCAGATGGACGGCGCGGCGATGTCGAAGTCGAAGGGCAACATCGTCCGCCTCTCGGACCAGCTGGACGAGTTCGGCGTCGACGCCGTGCGCCTGACGATGGCGTTCGCCGGCCCGCCCGAGGACGACATCGACTGGGCCGACGTCTCGCCCGGCGGCAGCGCGAAGTTCCTCGCCCGCGCCTGGCGCCTGGCGAAGGACGTCACCTCGAGGCCCGACGTCGAGTGGAAGTCGGGCGACGCGGCTCTGCGCCGCCAGACCCACCGGTTCCTCGCGGAGTCCCCGTCGCTGATCGAGGCGTTCAAGTTCAACGTCGTGGTCGCGCGGCTGATGGAGCTCGTCAACGCGACCCGCAAGGTCGTCGACTCGGGTGCCGGGGCCGGGGACCCCGCGGTCCGCGAGGCGGTCGAGGTGGTCGCGATGGCTCTCAACCTGTTCGCGCCGTACACGGCCGAGGACATGTGGCACCGCCTGGGCTACGAGGGCACCGTCGCGCACGCGCTCTGGCGCAAGGCCGACCCGTCGCTGCTGGTCGAGGAGAAGGTCACGGCGATCCTGCAGGTCGACGGCAAGGTCCGCGACCGGCTCGAGGTCTCGCCGAAGATCTCCTCCGACGAGCTCGAGGAGAAGGCGCGGGCCACGGCCGGCGTCGCCCGGGCTCTCGTCGGCCGCGAGGTCGTGAAGGCGATCGTGCGGGCGCCGCGCCTGGTGAACCTGGTGACGAAGGCGGTCTAGCCGCCGATCCGTCCCGACGGGGCTCCTCCTCTCGCAGGAGGGGCCCCGTCGGCCGTCCTGCGCCGGTGCTGCTCTCTCCTCCACAGGGAGGCGATCCGGCGGGCTGTCCCCGGATCGGTGTCGGCGGCCGCGCCGGGCGGTGACGCGGGTCCTACCGTCGGCGGATGCCAGAGACCAGCGGGACGGACGACGAGCAGCTGACGGCGCTGCTGCGGCCCCGCCGCGCCCGCCCGCGCTGGCGTGTGGGAGTGGGAGCGGCGGTCGTGCTCGTCATCGGCGCCGCGGTGGTCGCGGTGCTGCTCGCGGGAGCGCGGTCGAGCGGTCATGAGCGGGTCCTGGAGCCCGCCGTGTCGACGAGCGCGCCCGCTGCTGCGGCGGTCGAGTCGCTGTACGTTCACGTGGCCGGCGAGGTCGCCTCTCCGGGGCTGTACGTCCTGTCGCAGGAGGCGCGGGTGGCGGACGCGGTCGCCGCCGCCGGAGGGTTCCAGGAGTCGGCGGAGCGCGCGGCGGTCAACCTGGCCCGGAGGCTCGTGGACGGCGAGCAGATCGTCGTGCCGGCCGTGGGAGCGGCGCCGGCCGCGGCGGGAGCGGCTCCGGGCGGGGCCGCTCCAGGAGGAGCCTCCGCCGCCGGATCCGTGCTGAGCCTGAGCACGGCGACGGCGGCCCAGCTGGAGGAGCTGCCCGAGATCGGCCCGGCGACCGCGAAGAAGATCGTCGCCCACCGGGAGGCGAACGGCCCGTTCTCCTCCGTCGACCAGCTGCTCGAGGTCCCCGGGATCGGCGAGAAGACGCTCGCCGCGTTCCGCGACCAGGTCGCGCCGTGAGGAGCGTGCGGGCGGCGGACCTGCGGCTCCTGCCGGCAGCGGTGGCCGCCTGGACCACCGCGTGGGCGGCCGGGATGCTGCCGGTCGCGGCAGTGCTCGACGGGGGCCTCTCGTGGTGCGCCGCGGGCTGGGTGCTGCTCGGGGCGGCGTGCGTCCTGCTCCGGCGCGGCCTCGGCGGGCGGCTGGTCGGAGCGGTGCTCGTCGGGGGCGCGGGTGCCGCCCTCGCCCTCACCTCCGTCGTCGCCGCGGCGCCCGGTGACCACCCGGCGTCGCTGCGGGAGGCACAGGAGGATCGCGCCCTCACCCCGGTCACCGTGCGCGTCGACACGGGTGCCCGACCGCTCGCGACCGGGGGAGTGTGGTTCGACGCGACGGCGCTGCGGGTGGGAGACGCGTCGACCGCGGCCCCCGTCCGCGTGCTGCTCGCCGATCCCGGCGGTCGGCTGCCGGTGGGCGCCGAGCTCGACCTGGAGGCGCGCGCTGCGGCGCAGGAGGGGCCCGTCGGCGAGGCGACGATGCTGAGGGCGGCGTCCGTTCAGGACCGGCGCGGTCCCGGGGGAGCGGCGGCCGTCGCGGAGGTGCTGCGCTCGCGTTTCCTCGAGCGCGCGGCGCTGGTCGGCGGCGACGTGGCGGGGCTGCTGCCGGGCCTCGCGACCGGCGACACGTCCGCGCTCGACGCGGGGCTCGAGGAGGCGATGCGCACCGCGTCGCTCACCCACCTGACCGCCGTCTCGGGCGCCAACTGCGCCGTGGTGGTGGTCGCCGGCTGGACGATCGCGGCGCTCCTCGGCGCCGGACGCCGCCTCCGGACCGTCGCCGCCCTCGCCCTGCTCGCCGGCTTCGTCGTGCTGGTGACCCCCGAGCCGAGCCTGGTGCGGGCCGCGGTGATGGCGACGGTGGTCCTCCTCGCGCGGCTCGGGCGTCGCTCCGGAGCGGCCGTGCCCGCCCTGCTCGCGACCGTCGTCGTGCTCGTGGCCGCCGACCCCTCGATCGCGGGGAGGCTCGGCTTCGTGCTGTCCGTCCTCGCCACCGCCGGACTCCTGCTGCTCGCCGAGCCGATCGCGGGCGCTCTCGGTCGAGTGCTGCCCCGGCCTCTCGCCCTGCTGCTCGCGGTGCCGACCGCGGCGCAGCTCGCCTGCCAGCCCGTGCTGCTGCTCGTGGACCCGTCGGTGCCGGTGTACGGAGTGCTCGCCAACCTGCTCGCCGAGCCCGCGGCACCCGCCGCGACCGGGCTCGGGCTCATCGGCTGCCTGCTCGCTCCCTGGTGGCCCGGAGCCGCCGACGCGGCGATCCGTCTCGCCGCCGTTCCCGCCTGGTGGATCGCCTCGATCGCCCGCGCCGTCGACTCGTGGCCCGCTCCGAGGATCGCCTGGTGGCCCGGCGTGGGAGGAGCGCTCGCGCTCACCGTGCTGACCCTGCTCGGTCTCGTGCTGGTCACGCAGTCGCCGCGGCTCGCGCGGGTGCGCCGGATCGCCGCCGTCGGGCTGGCGTGCGCGATCGCGGCCGCCGGCGGCACCACCGTCGCCACGCCGCTCCTCCGCGCCGCCTCGGTTCCCGAGGACTGGCGTGTCGCGATGTGCGACGTCGGGCAGGGCGACGCAGTCCTCCTCCGCGGAGACGCGGGCGTGCTGCTCGTCGACACGGGGCCCGAGCCCGCACCGCTCGAGGCCTGCCTCCGCCTGATGGGAGTGGACCGCATCCCGCTGCTGGTGCTGACGCACTACGACCTCGACCACGTCGGCGGGCTCCAGGCCGTCCTCGGACGGACCGACGCCGCGCTCGTCGGGCCCGCCGCGGGCCGCGACGACGAGCGCGACCGGGCGGCGCTCACCGGCGCGGGGGTCGCCGTGCAGGAGGCGGTCCGCGGCGACAGCGGCGCGCTCGGCTCGCTGCGCTGGCGGGTCGAGTGGCCGGAGCGGCGGAGCGCGCTGCGAGGGAACGAGGCGAGCGTGACCCTCCGGGTCGACATCGGCCCGGACGCCCGCGGCGGCCCGCTCTCCGTCGCGCTCCTGGGCGACCTCGGCGAGCAGGAGCAGGGACGCGTCTCCCGGCTGCCGGTCGGCCGGGTCGACGTCGTCAAGGTCGCGCATCACGGCTCCGCCGACCAGTCGCCCGCCCTCTACGACGCGCTCGGCGCGAGCGTCGGGCTGATCTCCGTCGGGGCGGAGAACGACTACGGACATCCGAATCCGTCGCTCCTCGCTCTGCTGGCCGAGCGCGGGGTCGAGGCGCTGAGGTCGGATGTCGAGGGTACGGTCGTGCTCGCGTCCCGCAGCGACGGGATCGCGGTCTGGGTGAGCGGCGCGACGGCTCCCGCGGCGGCCTCGGGGCGCCGTGAGCGGGCCGTAGGGTGGAGGGCGCTCGGACGGGCGCGGCACGGAAGGACACGGCATGGCAGGCAGGGCCCCGGCGCGCGCGAAGGCAGCGCCCTCGAAGGCGGCGATCCCGCAGCTCGCCTGGAACCAGACCCGGCCGGCGCCGATCGTGCTGATCACCGGCCCGGAGCAGTTCCTCGCCGACCGCGCGCTGCGCTTCCTCCGTGAGTTCCTCCGGGCCGAGGATCCGAGCCTCGAGGTCAGCGACATCGACGCCGGCGGCTACGCGCCGGGGGAGCTGCTGACGCTCGCGAGCCCGTCCCTCTTCGACGAGCCCCGCCTCATCCGCGTCTCGAACGTCGAGAAGTGCACGGACGCGTTCCTCCTCGAGACCCTCGACTACCTCTCGGCGCCCGCGGACGGGGCGACCCTGGTGCTCCGCCACGGCGGCGGCAACCGGGGCAAGAAGCTCCTCGACGCCATCCGCTCGGGTACGGGCGGCGGCATCGAGATCGTCTGCGCCGAGCTCAAGCGCGAGAGCGACAAGGTCGACTTCGCGATCGCCGAGTTCCGCACCGCCGGCCGCACGGCGACCACCGGTGCCGTCCGAGCCCTGGTGTCTGCCTTCTCCGACGACCTCGACGAGCTCGCGTCGGCGTGCCAGCAGCTGCTGTCCGACGTCACCGGCGAGATCACCGAGGCGACCGTCGCGAAGTACTACGGCGGCCGCGTCGAGACCACGGCCTTCACCGTCGCCGACTCGGCGATCGCGGGCCGTCACGGCGAGGCGCTGCTCGGGCTCCGCCACGCCCTCGCCTCCGGTGCCGACCCGGTACCGATCGTCGCCGCGTTCGCGAGCAAGCTGCGGACCATGGCGAAGGTCGCCGGCTCGCGCGAGGGCTCGGGCCAGGTCGCCTCGCGTCTGGGCCTCGCTCCGTGGCAGGTGGACCGGGCCCGGCGCGACCTGCAGGGCTGGACCGGCGAGGGCCTCGGCACCGCGATCCTGACGGTCGCCGACGCCGACGCGAACGTGAAGGGCGCCACCCGCGACCCCGTGTACGCCCTCGAGCGCATGGTCTCCGTCGTCTCCGCCCGGGGCCTCTGATCCGCCCGAAAGGCCCTGCTCCCGCGATCCGCTTCGACCTCGTCTCCGGCGGGTCTCGATCCGCCGCTCCGCGGCTACTCGACCAGCAGCGAAGGGTTCACCTCCCCTCGCAGGGTCGCACCGCGGCCGACGCAGAGTCGGACAACGACCTCGCAGGGTCACCGGCGACCCGCGTGTCAGCGGATCGTCGTACCCGGAACGGAACCCGCTCCTCCCACTGCGACCATGCGCGGAAGCCGACTGCGCTACGGGCGACGAGGCACGAGGAGCCCGTCGAGATCGGTGCGGGTCACCGCCGATCCGCGTGTCAGCGGATCGTCGTACCCGGAACGCAGGACGCTCCTCCCACCGCGACTACCCCTGATAGCCGACCACGCGACGGCCGACGAGGAACGAGGAGCCCGTCGAAGACGGCACAGCTCACCGGCGATCCGCGTGTCAGCGGATCGTCGTACCCCGAAACGCTCTCCGCTCCTCCCCCCGCGACCCTCCGCGGTAGCGGACCGGGCCGCAGCCGATCGAGAGCCGGACGATGCCCTCGCAGGGTCACCGGCGATCCGCGTGTCAGCGGATCGTCGTATCCGGAACGAAACCCGCTCCTCCCACCGCAACCAAGCGCGGAAGCCGACCGCGCGACGGGCGACGAGGAACGAGGAGCCCGTCGACCGCGAAGCTGCAACGACGAAGGGCCCGGCCAATGGCCGGACCCTTCGTCGTTGCAGCTTCGCGCAGTACTACAGCGCGGCGACCTGCTTCGCGATGGCCGACTTGCGGTTCGCGGCCTGGTTCTTGTGGATGACGCCCTTGCTGGCGGCCTTGTCGAGCTTCTTGGCGGCGAAGGCGAGGGCGGTGCCGGCCTTCTCGGTGTCGCCGGCGGCGATGGCGGTGTGGACCGAGCGGATGGCGGTCTTCAGCTCGCTCTTGACGGCCTTGTTGCGCTCGTTCGCCTTCTTGTTGGTGAGGTTGCGCTTGATCTGCGACTTGATGTTTGCCACGTGGATTACCTTCTTCTCGGATGTGCGTGTGTGCAGCCGGCTACTCGACGGAGTGCCCCTTCCGCGGGCGTCTGAACGCCCTGCGGTGCGACTGGAGGTCGCCGGCTTCTGATCACTCCACGCCTGCCGGGTGTCCGGAGGGGGAGCGCAAGCCAACAAGGAACTTTAGCGCACCCGTCGTCACCCTTCAACCGCGCCGCGCCCGCGGGTGCGGCGCCGTCCGGGTCGGGGCCGCCGGGGCGACACGCCGGGGGAGGCGGACCGCCGTGGCGTCTCGCGGTCCGGGCCCGCCGGTAACGTGACGCCGGTGCCCCGTCTCGCCGATCACCTCTCCGCGGTGCCGCCCTCGGGCATCCGCCACCTGTTCGAGATCGCGCTGCGGCTCGACGGAGTCACCCTCCTCGCGGTGGGCGAGCCCGACGTGCCGACCGCGCCGCACATCATCGAGGCGGCCCGAGCGGCGTGGGCGGCCGACGACACCCGCTACGGGCCCAACGGCGGAGTCCCCGAGCTCCGGCGCGCCATCGTCGAGAAGCTGGCGCGGGACAACGGCATCGAGGCGGACGTCGAGCAGGTCTGGGTGACCGTCGGCGCCACGCAGGCGCTGCACCAGGCGATGACGCTCCTGCTCGGGCCCGGCGACGAGGTGCTCATCCCCGACCCGGGCTACACCGTCTTCACGACCAACGCGCGGACCATCGGCGCCGTCCCCGTGCCGTACGCGCTGCGCGCTGAGAACGCCTTCCTCCCCGATCCCGAGGAGGTCGAGCGCCTGATCACCGACCGGACCCGCGTCCTGATCGTCAACAGCCCGTCCAACCCGCTCGGCGTGGTGTTCCCGAGGGAGGTCCTCGAGCGCCTGCTCGACATCGCCCGGCGCCACGACCTGTGGGTGCTCAGCGACGAGGTCTACGAGTACTTCACCTACGGGCGCCCGCACGTGAGCCTCGCGGCGATCGCGCAGGAGCGCGGGGACGACGCCGACCGCGTCCTCAGCGTCTTCTCCTTCTCGAAGACCTACGCGATGACCGGCGTCCGCGTCGGCTACCTCGTGACGCCTCCCGGCTTCACGTCGATCATGGTCACGGTGCAGGAGGCGGCGATCAGCTGCGTCGCCACTCCGGACCAGCGCGCCGCCCTCGCCGCTCTGACCGGACCGCAGGACGCGGTGGCCGCCGCCTCCGACCACTACCTCGCCAACCTGCGGCTCGCGACGGGCGTGCTCGACGAGCGGGGCATCGCCTACCGCGAGCCCGAGGGCGCGTTCTACCTGTGGATCGACATGGCGCACGCGACCGGCGGGGACGTCGCCTCCTGGGTCGAGTCGTTCCTCCTCGAGACCCTCGTCGCCGTCGCTCCCGGCAGCGCCTTCGGCCGCACCGGCGAGGGCTGGATCCGCGTCTGCCTCGCCGCTGACCCCGCGGCGCTGGAGCACGGGCTGCGCGCCCTCCCGGCCCAGGTGCGCGGATGAGCGCCGCCGAGGTGCTGGTCCGGCGCGTCCGGGCCCAGGAGTACGACGAGGTCTCGCGCCTGCGGCTCGCCGCCTACGCCCACGACTACGAGCTGGGGGAGGAGTACGCCGCCGACGTCGCCGCGGTCGCCCGGCACGACGTCGAGGGCGAGGTCTGGGTCGCCGTCGAGGGCGACGGGCGGATCCTCGCGACGGTCACCACTGCGCGCCCGGGCGCGAACCTCTACGAGCTCGGGCGCCCCGGCGAGCTGGACTGGCGGCTGCTCGCCGTCGCCCCGGAGGCACGTGGGCGGGGTCTCGGGCGGCTGCTCACGGAGTTCGTCGTGATGCTCGCCGCCGAGCGGGGCCTCCAGCGGGTCGTGATGAACAGCGGCACGCTGATGACCACCGCGCACGCCCTCTACGAGAGCATGGGCTTCGTCCGCCTCGGCGAGCGGGAGAACCCGCCCGGCGTCGAGCCCACCCGCACCTACGGACTCGATCTGTAGCCGCCGGTCCCGGCCTCCGCCGCCGGGCATGGGACACTGGTCCCACGATGTCTCCACGTGCACACTCCGGGCTCGAGCCCGCCGCGACCGATCCGGCGTCCATCCGCAACTTCTGCATCATCGCCCACATCGACCACGGCAAGTCCACCCTCGCCGACCGGATGCTCGGCATCACGGGTGTCGTCGAGGACCGGGCGATGCGCGCGCAGTACCTCGACCGCATGGACATCGAGCGCGAGCGCGGCATCACGATCAAGTCGCAGGCCGTGCGGATGCCGTGGGAGCGCGACGGGCGCACGTTCGCCCTGAACATGATCGACACTCCGGGGCACGTCGACTTCTCCTACGAGGTCAGCCGCTCGCTGGCGGCCTGCGAGGGCGCGATCCTCCTGGTCGACGCGGCGCAGGGCATCGAGGCCCAGACGCTCGCGAACCTCTACCTCGCGCTCGAGAACGACCTCACGATCATCCCGGTCCTGAACAAGATCGACCTGCCGGCCGCGGACCCCGAGAAGTACGCGAAGGAGCTCGCGAGCCTCATCGGCGGCGACCCGGACGACGTCCTCCGCGTCTCCGGCAAGACCGGCATGGGCGTCGAGGCGCTGCTCGACCGCGTCACCGAGCTCATCCCGCCGCCCGTCGGCGACCCCTCCGCCCCTGCGCGCGCCATGATCTTCGACTCCGTGTACGACGCCTACCGCGGGGTGGTCACCTACGTCCGGATGATCGACGGCAAGCTCTCGCCGCGCGAGAAGATCCAGATGATGTCGACCCGCGCCACGCACGAGATCCTCGAGATCGGCGTGTCGAGCCCCGAGCCCGTCGCGACGCAGGGTCTCGCGGTCGGCGAGGTGGGCTACCTGATCACCGGTGTGAAGGACGTGCGCCAGTCGAAGGTCGGCGACACCGTCACCACGGCGTCGAAGCCCGCGACGCAGGCGCTGCCCGGCTACACCGAGCCGCTCCCGATGGTCTTCTCGGGCCTGTACCCGATCGACGGCAGCGACTACCCGGACCTGCGCGAGGCCCTCGACAAGCTCAAGCTCTCGGACGCGGCGCTCGTCTACGAGCCCGAGACGTCGGTGGCGCTCGGCTTCGGCTTCCGCTGCGGGTTCCTCGGCCTCCTGCACCTCGAGATCATCACCGAGCGCCTGCAGCGCGAGTTCGGTCTCGACCTCATCACCACGGCGCCCTCGGTCATCTACGAGGTCTCGACGGAGGACAAGAAGACCGTCACCGTCACGAACCCGAGCGAGTTCCCCGTCGGCAAGATCGCCGCCGTCACGGAGCCGATCGTCAAGGCCGCGATCCTCGCGCCGAAGGACTACGTCGGCACGATCATGGAGCTCTGCCAGAGCCGCCGCGGGACCCTGATCGGCATGGAGTACCTGGGCGAGGACCGGGTCGAGATCCGTTACCACATGCCCCTCGGCGAGATCGTCTTCGACTTCTTCGACAACCTCAAGTCCAAGACCGCCGGCTACGCCTCGCTCGACTACGAGCCCGCCGGCTCCCAGGAGGCCGACCTCGTGAAGGTCGACATCCTGCTGCAGGGCGAGCAGGTCGACGCGTTCAGCGCGATCGTACACCGGGAGAAGGCCTACGCCTACGGCGTGCTGATGACGGGGCGCCTGCGCAAGCTGATCCCGCGTCAGCAGTTCGAGGTGCCGATCCAGGCCGCCATCGGCGCCCGGATCATCGCCCGCGAGTCGATCAGCGCGATGCGCAAGGACGTCCTGGCCAAGTGCTACGGCGGCGACATCACCCGCAAGCGCAAGCTCCTCGAGAAGCAGAAGGAGGGCAAGAAGCGGATGAAGATGGTCGGCCGCGTCGAGGTCCCCCAGGAGGCGTTCATCGCCGCGCTCTCGGGCGACGTCGAGACCAAGGACAAGAAGTAGCGCGAGCCCCGTCGCCGGCGCCCGTCCCCCCTCCCGGACGGGTGACGCACCCCCCGTCCGGGACATCGTGTCCGCGGGGATTGCGGCGCCTCACAGCGGACCGATAGCTTTCGGACGCCAGGACGCGGCCGTGGATCGAGACCGATCCGCACGGGGGGCTGCAGCGTCGACGACCGGTCCTCCACCATGACGAAGGGTGGTAGTCCGTGGTGCCTACGAGCACGAGGAAGCGCTGGATCAGGACGGGGGCGGCGCTCGCGAGCATCGCGGCCGTCGCAGCGGGATCGCTGGTGGCGGCGGGACCGGCCTCGGCAGCGAACAAAGTGATCCCGGTCGCGCCCGCGCCCTACTTCTGGTCGGACAGCGCCCGGTTCGGCACCGACGTGCCGCTTCCGGTGGCCGCAGACGCGACCACGCTGACCGTCGAGCTGCCCGACTCAAGCGCTCCCGACACCTTCGCCGAGTGGTCGCACCCCGGCTACCGGGTCGTGACGTGGCAGCTGGGCAGCACCGCGACGGACCTCGAGAGCGGCGAATCCGTCGTCGACACCGCCACCAACTCGATCCAGATCCCGATCGGACGCGCCGCCGGCTCCTTCGACGGCACCTCGCTCTCGCTCCTCCTGAACGGCGCCGAGGACGAGGCGGACGACGCGTACGCTCCGGCCGGCGTCGACCGGACCGGCTTCGTCCTCGCCCTCTCCGCCGACCTCCAGGTGACTGCTGCGAGCGGGTCCGCGGAGGCCGACCTCGACCTGTCGACGTCCACCTCCTCCGAGCGCGCCGGCGGCGAATTCTGGGCCGGCGGCGGCACCGTCACCGAGGCCGGCGCGGGCGACGTCATCGTCCTCGACTCCGGTGTCCCCGGCTTCTTCGACCTCGCGGGCCTCAGCGCCACGGTCGGAACGGAGGACGGCGGCCGCCTGAAGGCCGCCCCCACGGTCGTCGAGGGCGGACGGGGCGTCGCGATCCGGCCGACCCAGGAGTTCTTCGACCGCTACCTCAACTTCAGCGACACGACGCCGCTCGGCGCCCCGTCGGTCGAGGTGAAGGGACTCAGCCGCGGCGGGGAGCAGCCTTCCGGCACCGGCGTCATCGTGCGCGCGCCGCTGCGCGTCGTCCCGTCGACCACCACCCCGACGCCGACGCCGGGCACCGGCCCGGAGGTCGTCCGCCTCGCGGGCACCGACCGCCAGGGCACCGCCGTCGAGATCTCGAAGGCGACCTTCGACACCCCCGGCGTCCCCGTCGTCTACATCGCCACCGGCGCGAACTTCCCCGACGCGCTCAGCGCCGGTCCCGCCGCCGCGAAGCAGGGCGGCCCGCTCCTCCTGGTCGACCGCGACTCGGTGAGCCAGGTCGTCCGCGACGAGCTCACCCGTCTCAAGCCCCAGCGGATCGTCGTCGTCGGCTCCGACCTCAGCGTCAGCGACGCCCTCGCCACCGACCTCGGCCAGTACGCGAACGGGAGGGTCTTCCGCCTCGGAGGCACCGACCGCTACGACACGTCGCGGAAGATCATCGAGAGCGCCTTCGGAGGCGGCTCGCCCAAGGGGGCCTGGCTCGCGACCGGCGAGAAGTTCCCCGACGCGCTCAGCGCCACCGCCGCAGCGGGCAAGAACTCGGCCCCCGTCGTCCTCGTGAACGGCGGCCTCCCGGCGGCCGACCCGACCACTGTCGGGATCCTGAGGGGGCTCCGGCCTCCGGTGCTCACCATCGCGGGCTCCGAGCTGTCGGTCAGCGCCGGCATCCAGAACTCCCTCACGGTGCCGGCCGGACCGGTCGTCACCCGCATCGGCGGGGTCGACCGCTACGACACCTCGGAGCAGCTCAACCGGGCGGCCTTCCCCCGCGGGTCGAAGACCGTGTTCCTGGCCACCGGAGAGAACTTCCCCGACGCCCTGGCCGGAGCCGCGGCCGCCGGGCGCACGGGGAGCCCCCTCTTCGCCGTGCCCCCGACCTGCGTGCCGGTCAAGGTGCTGCAGGACATCAAGGCCGGCGGAGCGACGCGCGTCGTCCTCCTCGGCGGCACCGGCACCCTGTCGCCGGCCGTCCAGAAGCTGACTCCCTGCAGCTGACCCGACCCGCACCACGACGAGGGCCCTCCTCCCGCTCCGGCGGGGGAGGGCCCTCCGTCGTTCCCGGCTCGGGGCGCCGACGGTCGGATACGCTGGGTCGGATGGACAGCACCACCCGGCACGCGGACTCGACGCGCGCCGCGCTCGAGGAGTCCGGGAAGAAGGTCGGGACGTGAGCATCCGCCGCTCCAACTTCGAGGGCCAGCCGCAGGTCACCTACGCGGCCGTCGGCGGCACTCTGGCCCCCGACCTGCTCGAGTACCCGCCGGACGGCTTCACGGCCGAGCGCTTCGAGGCCCGGCTCGGCTCGGGTGACGAGCGCTTCGCCATCACCACCGCCTCCCTGATGACCTGGGGCGTGCAGCGCGGCAGCGGCATCGAGGTGACCGACATCACCAGCGGCAGCGGCGTGCAGTACACGGGGGTCAACTTCGACGCCGCGGGCACCCCGATCGACCTCGTCAGCCGGCCGACGGAGGAGCACTTCGCTCCCGACGGCACCCCCTACATCACCGCCGGCGTGACCGCCGTGCTCCGTGTGACCCTGCTCGGCCGCGTCTTCGACGCCCCGGTGCGCGTCGTCTACGTCGTCGACGAGCCCGACCAGGTCGGCTTCGCCTACGGCACTCTCGAGGGCCACCCCGAGAGCGGCGAGGAGTCCTTCGTCGTCGAGAAGCGCGCGGACGACTCGGTCTGGCTCGTCATCCGGGTCTTCTCGCGTCCCTCCACCCGCCTCTACCGCCTGGGCGCGCCGGTGCTGCGCGCCGTGCAGAAGCGCCAGGTCGCCAAGTACCTGCGCGCGCTGCTGCCGGCGCGCGTCAGCTGACGTGGGGAGCGCCCTCCCGATCGCCGATCCTGCTCCGCTCGACGGCGGACTGCCCGCGTCCGTCGTCGACGGCGTGGAGCAGCGCGACCTCGGCCTCTACGTGCACGTGCCGTTCTGCCGGGTCCGCTGCGGGTACTGCGACTTCAACACCTACACGGCGACCGAGCTCCGCGGAGCGAGGCAGCAGGACTACGCCGATGAGGCGATCACCGAGATGGCTCTCGGCGCCGAGGTGCTCGAGCGCTCGGGCCTGCCCCGGCGCCCCGCCCGCACGGTCTTCTTCGGCGGCGGGACGCCCACGCTGCTGCCCGCCGGCGACCTGGTGCGGATGCTGGACGGTCTCCGCACCCACTTCGGGGTCGCGCCCGACGCCGAGATCACCACCGAGGCGAACCCCGACTCCGTCGACGCCGCCTACCTCCGCGCGCTGGCCGAGGCGGGCTTCACCCGCGTCAGCTTCGGGATGCAGTCGGCCGTGCCGCACGTCCTCGCCACGCTCGAGCGCACCCACGACCCGGAGCGGGTCCCGCTCGTGGTCGAGTGGGCGCGGGAGGCCGGCCTGCAGGTCAGCCTCGACCTCATCTACGGCACGCCGGGGGAGTCCCTCGCGGACTGGGAGCGGTCGCTCGACTCCGCGCTCGCCAACCGGCCGGACCACCTCTCGGCCTACGCCCTGATCGTGGAGGACGGCACGAAGCTCGCCCGGCAGATCCGCCGCGGCGAGGTCGCGACCCCCGACGACGACCTCACCGCCGACATGTACGAGCTCGCCGACGCGCGCCTGGCCGCGGCCGGGTACTCCTGGTACGAGGTCAGCAACTGGGCGCGCGACGACGCGCACCGCTCCCGGCACAACCTCTCGTACTGGCTCGGCCACGACTGGTGGGGCGTCGGCCCCGGGGCGCACAGCCACGTCGGGGGCGTGCGCTGGTGGAACGTGAAGCACCCGGCGGCCTACGCCGACCGGCTGAGCACCGGAGCCTCGCCCGCTGCCGGGCGGGAGACGCTCGACGCGGGCACGCGGCGGGTGGAGGACGTGCTGCTGCGCTCGCGCCTGGCGGACGGGCTGCCGATCGACTCGATCGACGCCGGTCGGCGCAGCGAGGTGGCGGGGCTCATCGCCGACGGCCTCGTCGACGGCCGGGCGGCGCTCGGCGGCCGGATCGTGCTGACCCTGCGCGGCCGTCTGCTGGCGGACGCGGTCGTGCGCCGCCTCACCGACGGCTGAGGCCGGATCCCGGGGCGGCCGGCGCACCGCCGCCCCGGTGCCGCGGCTACTTGAAGAACGGGATGCTGAGCGGGTACGTGTAGTACTCGCCCGCGCTGGCGCGCACCGAGGCGATGATCGCGAAGACGATCACCAGGATCGGCACGACCAGGAACACGATGAAGCCGACGAGGACGAAGGACAGGATCGTCCCGGCGACGTAGGCGATCAGCGTCGTCAGGTGGAAGTTGAGGGCCGTCTTGGCGTGCGCCTCGAGGAACGGTCCGCGCCCCTTGAAGACCAGGAAGACGATCAGCGAGGGCAGGAAGCTGAAGAAGATGCCGGTCACGTGCGTGACGATCGCCCAGGTCTTCTCGTCCGCCGGGTTCAGCGGCGGAGCCGGGGTCCCGTAGACGGGGGGCGGGGGAGGGGTGGCCGACATGATGGTCTCCGTTCCGGCGGCGGCGACGGGCGTCCCCCGTGCGCTCGGCGTCCATCGTGGCATGCGGCGACTCCCTCCGCACCGGGCCGCGCGGGACCTCCTCCTCGGGGATGACGGGGCTCCTCCCCGCGGCCCTGCAGGAGTGCACCCCGGCCGATCCCCGCGCAACCCCGCCGGGCGGTCCACCTCCCGGTTATGATTGGCACTCAGAGTTGCGGAGTGCCAGGCTCCGCGCGGCGTCAGCGCCGCAGACGGTCGTGCCCGCGGGCACTCGGAGTCCGGCGGGAGGTCGGTCGTATGGTCACGGAGCGCGGTCTCCAGGTCCTGCGCGTGATCGTGCAGGACTACGTGGCGAACCGGGAGCCGGTGGGCTCCAAGTCGATCGTCGAGCGCCACGCGTTCGGCGTCTCGGCCGCCACCATCCGCAACGAGATGGCCCAGCTGGAGGAGGAGGAGCTGATCGCGGCTCCGCACACGTCCTCCGGACGCGTGCCGACCGACAAGGGCTACCGCCTCTTCGTCGACCAGCTCGCCGACCTGCGCCCGCTCACCTCCGCGCAGCGCCAGGCGATCGAGACGTTCCTCGGGCAGAGCCCGGACCTCGACGAGGTGCTGGTCAAGACCGTCCGCCTGCTCTCGCAGCTCACCAACAGCGTCGCGCTCGTGCAGTACCCGTCGTTCGGAGCCGCGCGGCTGCGCCACGTGGAGCTCGTCGCCCTCGCTCCCCGCCGCCTCCTGTCGGTGCTGATCACCGACACCGGCCGGGTCGACCAGCGCGTGCTCGAGACCCCGGAGGACGTGGACGACGCGCTCCTCGGCGAGATCCGCGCGAAGCTCAACACGGCCGTGCTGGGCCTCGGGCTCCAGCAGGCGGCCGAGACGCTCGGCTCCGTCGCGGAGCGCTTCAGCCCCGAGCGGCGCCACGTGCTGACGCCGATCGTGCAGACCCTGCTCGAGCAGGTCGGCGCCAACCGGCAGGACCGCTTGGTCATGGCCGGCGCCGCCAACCTCGTCCGCACCGAGGAGGACTTCTCGGGCAGCATCTACCCCGTGCTCGAGGCGATCGAGGAGCAGGTGGAGCTGCTGCGCCTCTTCGCCGAGATGACCCCGGACCCCCGGGGCATCTCGGTGCGCATCGGCCGCGAGAACGCGCCGTTCGGGCTGCAGGAGACCTCGGTGCTCACGAGCGGCTACAACACCGCGGGCGGCCAGGTCTCGCGCCTGGGCGTGCTCGGCCCGATCCGGATGGACTACTCCGGCAACATCACCGCGGTGCGCGCCGTCGCCCGCTACCTCTCCCGCCTCCTCGGCGAGGAGTAGGCCCGACCTCCCGGCCCCCGCCGGATCCCCCGGTGCGCCGTGCCCGGCCCACCGACCCACGAACGAAGGACGAAGCCACCTGTGGCCGATCACTACGAAGTGCTGGGCGTCGACCGCGACGCCTCCGCCGACGAGATCAAGAAGGCGTACCGCCGACTCGCCCGCGAGCTGCACCCCGACGTCAACCCGAGCGCGGACGCCTCCGAGCGCTTCAAGCTCGTCACGCACGCCTACGACGTCCTGAGCGACGCCCAGCAGCGGGCTCAGTACGACCGCGGGCCCCAGGAGGGCTTCGGCGGCGGCGGCCAGGGCTTCGGCGGGTTCGGCGACATCTTCGAGACCTTCTTCGGGCAGGGCGCGCAGGGCTCGTCCCGCGGGCCGCGCTCCCGCCGCGAGCGCGGCCAGGACGCCCTGCTGCGCGTGGAGGTCTCGCTCGACGAGGTCATCTTCGGCACCCACCGCGACCTCGAGGTCGACACGGCGGTGCTCTGCGAGACGTGCCAGGGCTCGTGCTGCCAGCCCGGCACCTCGCCGGTGACCTGCGACATCTGCCACGGCTCCGGCCAGATCCAGCGCACGGTCCGCTCGCTCCTGGGCAATGTGATGACGGCCAGCCCCTGCGGCACCTGCCGCGGCTACGGCACCGTCATCGCGACCCCCTGCTCCACCTGCCAGGGCCAGGGACGCGTCCGCGCCCGTCGCACCATCCCCGTCGATGTCCCCGCGGGAGTCGACACGGGCCTGCGCCTGCAGATGCCCGGCAGCGGCGAGGTCGGCCCGGCCGGCGGCCCCAACGGCGACCTGTACCTCGAGATCAAGGTCAAGCACCACGACGTCTTCAGCCGCAACGGCGACGACCTGCTCTGCACCCTCGAGGTGCAGATGACCGACGCGATCCTCGGCTCCACGGCGTCGCTCAAGGCGCTCGACGGCGACATCGAGATCGAGATCAAGCCGGGCACGCAGAGCACCGAGATCGTCACGATCAAGGGACGCGGAGTCACGCGCCTGCGCGGCAGTGGACGCGGCGACCTCCGCATCGGCATCCAGGTCGTCACCCCGACGAAGCTGGGCCACCGCGAGCGGGAGCTGGTCCAGGAGCTCGCGAAGCACTACAAGCCGCAGAAGCCCGCGCTGACCCACTTCCAGCAGGGCCTCTTCTCGAAGCTCCGCGACCGCTTCCTGGGCTGAGCCCGTGGCGCACCACTACATCGACGAGTCGCTGGACTCCGAGGGCTTCGTCGTCGGGGGCCGGCTCGCGCTCACCGGCGCGGAGGCACGGCACGCCGCGACCGTCAGCCGGATCCGCGCGGGCGAGAGCGTCCGGGTCGGCGACGGGCGCGGACTCGTCGCGACCGCGGTCGTCGAGAGCGCGGAGCCGGCGCGAGTGGTGCTCGTCGTGGAGTCGGTGCAGGAGTCCCCGGTTCCGTCCCCGCGCCTTGTCCTCGTCCAGGCCCTCGCGAAGGGCGACCGCGACGAGCTCGCCGTGCAGGCGGCGACCGAGCTCGGGGTGGACGAGGTCGTCCCGTGGCAGGCCGCGCGGTCGATCTCGCGGTGGTCGGGCCCGAAGGAGGAGAAGGGGCGCGAGCGCTGGCGGGCCATCGTGCGCGAGGCGAGCAAGCAGTCGCTGCGCCCCCGGGTGCCCGAGGTCGCGCCGCTCGAGCAGGTGCGCGGTCTCGTCGCGCGCGCCGCGACGTCCCGCGTGCTGGTCCTCGAGCCCTCGGCGCAGGCGCGGCTCTCCCAGGTGGTCCCGGACGGACGCGACCTGGTGCTCGTCGTCGGGCCCGAGGGCGGCATCGCTCCGGAGGAGCTGCGGCTGCTCGCGGAGGCGGGCGCCGAGGCCGTCGCGCTCGGCGACTCCGTCCTGCGCACCTCGACCGCAGGTCCCGCTGCCATCGCCGTCCTCTCGGCCCGCCTGGGCCGCTGGTGACGCTCCTCCACAGCCGCCTCGGGGCGCCGGAGCAGGGTGCCGTGGGCGAACGCGGCGCCCGTCGCGCACGGGCTCCGTTTAAGATGAGTGCATGAGCGAACCCACCGTCTTCACGCGCATCGTCCAGGGCGAGATCCCGGCCGATGTGGTGTTCGAGAACGAGCGCATCCTCGCGATCACCGACATCGAGCCGAAGGCGCCCGTCCACCTCCTCGTCTTCCCGAAGACCCAGGAGCACGCCACGGTCGCCGCCCTCGCCGCCGCCGATCCCGCCCTGCTCGCCGAGATGGTGCAGGTCGCCCAGTCGCTCGCCGACGCCCACAGCAACGGTCAGTTCCGCCTCGTCTTCAACTCCGGCGAAGAGGTGGGCCAGACCGTGTTCCACGTGCACGCCCACGTCCTGGGCGGCCACCAGACGGAAGGCTCCCTTGCCACCGGTTGAGAACACGGGCGCGAGCCCCGACGAGCGTCCCGCCCTCGGCGCGGACGCGTCCGAGACGACGCGGCGCGTCGTCGCCGTCGACGGAGTCGCGATGGTGCGCCTCCTCGGACCCCAGGACCGCCTCATCCGAGCGGTCGAAGGACGATTCCCCGATGTCCGGGTGCACGTGCGCGGCAACGAGGTGACGCTCGACGGCGAGCGCGAGCCCGTCGCCGCTGCGACGCGCCTGGTGGAAGAACTGGTGCGCATGACCGCGAGCGGGCACGATCTCGACCCGGAGGGCGTGCGCGAGTCCGCCCGCATCCTGCAGAACGGCGGGCCGGTGAGCCCGGCCGAGGCGTTCGGCCAGGCCATCCTCACGGCGCGCGGACGGAGCGTGAGGCCCAAGACGCTCGGGCAGCGCGAGTACGTCGACGCGGTCGATCAGAACACCATCGTCTTCGGCATCGGCCCGGCCGGAACCGGCAAGACCTACCTGGCGATGGCGAAGGCCGTGCAGTCGCTGCAGCGCAAGGAGGTCGAGCGGATCATCCTGACCCGCCCGGCCGTCGAGGCGGGGGAGCGGCTGGGCTACCTGCCCGGCTCGCTCACCGACAAGATCGACCCGTACCTGCGCCCGCTCTACGACGCGCTGAACGAGATGATGGACCCCGAGATCGTCCCGAAGCTGCTCGCGGCCGGCACGATCGAGGTCGCTCCGCTCGCCTACATGCGCGGGCGCACGCTCAACAACTCGTTCGTCGTGCTCGACGAGGCGCAGAACACGACGCCCGAGCAGATGAAGATGTTCCTCACCCGCCTCGGCTTCGGCTCCAAGATGGTCGTCACCGGCGACATCACCCAGGTCGACCTGCCGACCGGCGCGAGCGGACTCCGTCTCGTGACGCGCGTGCTCGACGGCATCGACGACATCCACTTCTCGCGCCTGACCAGCGAGGACGTGGTGCGCCACAGCCTGGTCGGCCGCATCGTGGACGCGTACACCGAGTACGACCAGCAGAAGCAGGCGCAGCACTTCGAGCGCGAGCAGGCCCGGGAGTTCGCGAACCGCGCCGAGCGCCGCGGCCAGGCCGCCCGCCCGCCCGGCGACCGCCAGCCGGAGCGCGAGCCAGAGCTGCGGGACCTCGACGACCAGCACCGTGGTGACGAACACCGCGGCCGTC
>NZ_PSVO01000018.1:0-62468 GCF_002932325.1 Rathayibacter sp. AY1E2 | reverse complement strand
CCCTCGACCCCGTCCCCCTCGACGCGGTCCCGCCTCCGGCGCCCCCTCGCCGGCGGTCTCGCGGTGGTCCTCGCCGCCGCGGCGCTCACGCTGGTCGGCGCACCCCCCGCCTCCGCCAATCGGTTCTACGACGCGTGCACGACGGACGGCAGGTTCACTGTGCCTGCGAACGTCCACACCGCCGACGTCACCGCCCGGGGCAACCGAGGAGCCGACGGTCAGGACTTCGACAGCGTGGGGAACACCGGGGGCACCGGCGGCGCCGGCGCGGCTTTCACGCTCTACGACGTGAAGGTGACGCCCGGTCAGACGATCTACTGGGGAAGCCTCCGGAGCGGGGGCTTCGAGGGGGGTGGGGACGCCAAGTGGGTGTCCTTCAGCGAACCCGACGAGAACTGCGACCCCGTCGGCGGCGATGTCATCGCCGTCGCCGCGGGCGGAGGAAGCGGATCGAACGCGACCATCCTGTACGACGGCTCCGACGGCGGTGCCGCCGGCCGGCCGGGCGAAGCGGGCCACGGCACCGGCGGCTTCCCCGGGGGCGGCGGCGGCGGCGCGACGATCGACACCCCGGGGACCGGCGGCAGCGGTGGCGACACCGCCTACCTCGGCGGCTTCCTCGATGCCGTCCCGACGTTCGGCTCGGAGGCGAGCGGCGGGACCGGGCACATGTTCTGGGACGGCCTGGGCGCCGACCCTCACGGCTTCGGCGGAGCAGGCGCGCGGGCCTCGGGCGACGTCTACGCCAGCGGCGGACAGGGCGGCGCCGGATCGGCGGGCGGCGGCGGAGGCGGAGCGGGCGGCGGCGAGTTCATCTACACCAACCTGGGAGCAGCCGGCGGCGGAGGCGGAGGCGGAGGGAGCTGGCCGATCGCCGATCCCGGACTCAGCCCCTACAAGGTCGGCGACGCACTGGTCGCCTGGCTCCCCGACGCCACCATGACGGTGAGCGCGTCGACGACCGCGATCGACGTCCCCACGACCCTCACCGCCACTCTCTCGAAGAACTCGTACCGGGACGTCGACACCGGCTACACGAGGAAGCCGGACCAGATCGGCGGAGGATCGATCTCGTTCACCGAGTTCACCGGCCAGACGCAGCGACCGCTCGGCACCGTCACGCTGACCGGTGCGGAGACGTCCGAGACCGTGAGCATCGAGGTCCCGGAGGGATTCGCGCGCGGGAGCCACGAGATCCGCGCGCTCTACACCGGATTCAACGGGTACAACCGGGATCCCGTCGTCTACGCACGGACACCGATCACGCGCTCGACCTTCACCCTCACCGCGCAGACCGGGCAGACGATCGCGTTCCCGGAGCTGACCGGCCTCGACACCGACGGTCGGGACCTCGTCCTGCAGGCCACCGCGTCCTCGGGTCTGCCGGTGACCTACGTCAGCACCACTCCTGACGTGTGCACGGTGACCGCGGGACGCGCGGTCGGCCGGGTCGGCGGGCTCTGCTCCATCACCGCCTCCCAGGCCGGGGGCACGGGCTGGACCGCGGCTCCGGACGTCGTCCGCACCAGGACTCTCTCGCCCAGGTCCCAGTCGGTCGCGTTCGCTCTGGCGGGCTACGCGTACTCGACCGGCTCCTACTCGGTGACCGCGACGTCCACCTCGGGTCTCCCGGTGGACTTCACGACCACGACGCCGGAGGTCTGCCGGCTCGACGGCACTCCGTTCCTCTTCGAGGGACTGAGCCGGTCCGTGTTCGCGGGCGTCGCCGCGGGGACCTGCGTCGTCCGCGCCGGCCAGCCCGGCGACCAGCGCTACGCGGCGGCCCCGGCGGTCGAGACGAGCTTCACGGTGGTCGCGAAGCCGGTGGAGGAGGTGGTGCGGAAGGCGCAGAGCATCGACTTCCTCCTCCCCACGAGCGCTCTCACGACGGATGAGGACGCCGACCTCCGCGCCAGTGCCGGCAGCGGTCTGCCGGTCACGGTCACGAGCACGACCCCGGAGGTCTGCTCGATCATCGGCGGCACCTCCGTGCGCACCCTCCGCCCGGGCACCTGCACCATCCGCTTCGACCAGGAGGGCTCGGAGCTCTACCTCCCCGCGCCGCAGCGCACCGGATCGTTCACCGTCGACCGCCTCCCGCAGAGCATCGTCTACGACTACCCGCACGGCATCGACACCGCGCGCTCCGCCACCTACTCCCCCGTCGCGACAGCCACGTCGGGGCTTCCCACGACCTACGGCGCGACCGGCGGCTGCACCATCGCCGACGGCGTGGTGACCTTCACCGAGGTCGGCGAGGAGTGCGTCGTCACCGCCGACCAGCTCGGGAACGCGGACTACGCGCCCGCTCTGCAGCGGTCGTCCACCTTCACGGTGCGGAAGGGACCCCAGACGATCACCCTCGCCCCGACCCCTCCCACGACCGGAGCCGTCGGCGACACCGTCACCCTCACGATGACCGCGAGCTCGGGCCTGCCCGCCTTCGCCGTCGCGTACGACGCCTGCCGCACGACCCGGGTCGATCCGGGCTCCGTCGACATCCTCCTCACCGCTGTCGGCACCTGCTCGTACTACGCGTTCCAGCAGGGCGACTCCACCTATCAGCAGGCTCCGAACGTCGCCGGCACCGTTCAGGTGACCCTTCCGGCCCAGACGATCGCCTTCACCTCCACTCCCCCCTCCCCCGCCGTCCCGGGCGGCACCTACACGCCCGCCGCGACGGGCGGCGCGTCCGGGCAGCCGGTCGTGCTCGCCGCCTCGGGCGCCTGCACCCTGACGGACGGCGTCGTCACCTTCGGAGGCGCCGGCACCTGCACCGTCACCGCCGATCAGGCCGGCGACTCCGGTCATCTCGCCGCTGCGCAGGTCTCGCAGACCATCGCGGTGGGCCTGGCCGCCGGGTCCGTCTCGTTCGGCGGCGACGCTCCGGTCGACGCGGTCGTCGGCGGATCGTCCACGCCGGTGATCGTCCGGGGCCCGTCCTCCGCCGATCCGCTGCTCGCCGCCTCGGGAGCCTGCTCGGTCTCCGGGGGCTCGGTCTCCTACGACCACGCCGGCACCTGCACCCTGACCCTCGAGCAGGCCGGCGACGCTGCGCACGCCGCTGCTCACGCCGACCGCGCCTTCACGATCGGCAGGGCTGCGCAGACCGTCGCCTTCACCTCCACCGCTCCCGCGGCGGTCGTCGGAGGAACGTGGACTCCGACCGTCACCGGCGGCGCGTCGAGCGCCCCGATCGTCCTCGGGACCGCCTCCGCGGCCTGCACCGTCGCGAACGGCACCGTGACCTTCGCCGCTCCGGGAGACTGCGTGCTCACCCTGGATCAGGCCGGCGACGCCGACCGGAACGCCGCCCCGCAGGCGACCCGCACCCTCGTGGTGACCGCCGCGTCGATCGAGAAGAAGCCGCAGACCGTCGCGTTCACCGCGAACACGTCGGCGACCCCGACCACCGGAGTCGCCTACTCCCTCGCCGCGAAGGCCTCCTCCGGTCTCCCGGTGGCCTACACCGCCACCGGCCCGTGCACCGTCACCTCCGCGGGAACGGTGACCCTCACCGGGACGAGCGCCTGCACCGTCACCGCCGCCCAGGCCGGCGACGGCACCTGGGCCGCCGCGACCGCCACCCGCATCGTCAAGATCGTCTCCGGCAGCCGCGCCGACCTGAAGGTCGCCCTCACCCCCACCGCCACGAAGATCACCGGCAGGACCCTCACCGCCACCACCACCGTCACCAACGTCGGCACCCGCGACACCGGATCCACCGTCATCCAGATGATCGTCCCCACCACCGTCACCGACACCGGAGGCGCCACCCGCACCCCCGGCAGGATCGCCGGGACGACCGTCCTCACCTGGAAGATCCCCACCCTCGGAGCCGGGCAGAGCACCACCCGGACCGTCGTCCTCACCCCCCGGGCGGGCACGTCGACGATCACCGCCAAGAGCTCCACCGCGATCGGCGACCCCACCCCCGCGAACAACACCGTCACCAGGAGCTACAAGAAGTAGGCGCGGCCGGGGAGCGGCCCGTGACGGGAGCGGAGGCGCTCCGGACGAGTGGCCGTCCGTCGTCTCGCGACGCCGATCGGGCGGGGCCCGACAGTCCTGACCCCCCGATCCCGCCGCTGGCCCTCTCCCGCGCCTGTCCGGGGGTGCCGGCTCGGCCCGGCGCCGATGACACGCGGCGCGGTTCTGCCAGGATCGACACCAGCACGCTCATCGTCTCGATCCGGTCCGCCGGGTCCCTCCTCGACAAGGACGGCACTGTGGGAATTCGCGAGTACGGACGTCTTCTCCGCCGGGGCTGGCTCGTCATCTCGATCTTCGTCGCCCTCGGCCTCGCGGCCGCGTCGGTGGCGACCATGGCGTCGGAGTCGGAGTATCGGGCGCAGACGACCGTGTTCGTCTCGGTCGCGACCGCCGACAACCAGTCCAGCGCCGAGGTCGGCGCCTCCTTTACGAGTGCCGAGGCCCGGGTGGCCTCCTACGTCGCGCTGGTCGACTCGAGCTCGGTGCTGCAGCCCGTCATCGACGACCTCGGACTCGACATGACCGTCGGCGACCTGGCGGGCGAGGTCACTCCCGCCGCGCTCCCCGGCACGGTCATCATGAGCATCGACGTGGTCGACGCCGACGCCGAGCGGGCCGCGCGGATCGCCGACGCGGTCGCCGAGAGCCTGCGCAGCTACGTCGCGCAGATCGAGCGCCCCGTCACGGGCGGCGCGAGCCGGGTCGACGTGAAGGTGCTCGAGGCGGCGTCCGTGCCGGGCTCGCCGCTCAGCCCCGACCTCCTCGTCTACCTCGTGCTCGGCGGAGCGACCGGCCTCATCCTCGGCGTCGGCGTCGTCGTGCTGCGCTCGCTCGGCGACTCCCGCATCCGCTCGGCCAAGGACGTCGCCGCCGGCACCACCCTGCCGGTGCTCGAGTCGATCCCCTTCGACACGGCCGTCCGCCGCTCCCCCCTCGTCGTGGACGGCCGCAGCGCCGTCGCCGAGTCGTTCCGCATGCTGCGCACGACGCTCCTCTTCGGCTCCGGCACCCACGAGCGCACCCTGCTCGTCACCTCCGCCCGCGAGGGCGACGGCAAGAGCACGGTGGCCGCGAACCTCGCCGTCTCGATCGCCCAGATCGGCCGCACCGTGGTGCTGATCGACGCCGACCTGCGCGACCCGGCGCAGTCGACGGTCTTCCGCGTCCCCACGGGCGGACCGACCCTCGCCGACCTGCTCCGCACCGGCACCCTGCCCGCCGACGGGTCGCTGCCCGTCAGCGCGCAGGGCGTCACGGTGCTCACGGCCGGCGGCAGCCAGGCGAACCCGAGCGACCTGATCGGCACCCCCGCGATGGAGCGCGTGATCGCGCACCTCTCGCGCCGCTACGACCACGTGATCGTCGACTCCCCCGCGATCCTCTCTGCCACCGACGCGGTGCTGCTGGGCAAGATGGTCGCCACGACGGTCCTCGTCGCGGGCGCCGGGGTCTCGTCCTCGGCCGACCTCGTCGCCGCGGCCGACCGGCTACGGGACGTCGGGGGCGACGTCCTCGGGACCGTGGTCGCGCAGGCTCCCCGCAGCACGGTCGTCACCGCCGCGGCGACGGCGTCCGCCTGAGACCCGGGAGCGCTGCAGCCGGTGCCGGCGCCCCTCCCCGCGGGGAGTGACGACGTGCGCCCCGGTGCCGGCGCGCGGCCCGTCGAGGTGGGCGGCGTTGCGCGAGGGTGAGGGCTCGCGGACCCGGGCGGTGCCCGCGCGCACCGCCTGCTCGGCCCGCCCCGCCACGACGCCCATGCCGCAGACGATCCAGAGCGTGTACGCCACCGGACCCTCCTGGAGCGTCGGCAGCACCGTGTAGCTGACCAGCGTGCCCGCGACCACGGCCGTGGGCAGGAAGCCGTCGAGGGTCGGCGCGCGCAGCCCGCGGAGGAACAGGTACACCAGCAGCGCCGCGAACAGCAGCATCACGATGATCCCCGACTCGATCGCGAGCACGAGGAAGAAGCTCTCGACGAGGACGCTGTCGGTCGAGTACAGCTGCGCGCGCGGGCCGACCTTGCCGAGGCCGAAGCCGAACGGGTGCGCGACGAGCAGCGGGATGTTCTCGAGCAGGCTGTCGCTGTGGCCGATCAGCGACGGGTCGGCGACGTGCGAGATCACCTTGTCGATGTAGAGGTAGAGCGTGACTCCGCCGACGGCCGCGGCCGTGGTCACGGTGAGCATCGCCCACACCAGCATCGGCTTCGCGCGGAACAGCGCCCAGGCCACCAGGGTCACCGCGAGCATCGCCAGGCCGATGTAGCCGCTCCGGGACTGCGTCAGGTAGACGGCCACCAGCGGCAGGAGCGTCAGAGCGCCCTTCAGCCACAGCGGCCAGCGGGGGCGGGTCCACAGCACGGCGAGCGCGATCGTGACGGCGACGGCGCTCTCGTTCGGGGCGCTGTAGGGGCTGAAGCCGCGGGGCACGATGCTCCCGGCGACGAAGAGGGAGGAGGGGAACGGCGTCCCGGGAGCCAGCGGGAACACCCCGAGGGTGAACAGCCAGTCGAGCCCCTGGTTCCAGGTGAGGATGGTCGTGATCGAGGAGAGCTGCAGCGCGACGACGAACGCGGCCGCGAGGATCCCGAGGTGGCGCTTCTCGAGCACCGCGGGCACCACGATGAGCGCGAGGAACGGCAGGAAGTCGTTGCGCCAGCCGTAGGCGGCCTGGATCGGGTTCTCCGTCCACACGGCCGAGACGGCGCCGAGGCCGACGATCATCAGTACGAGCACGACGATCGGCACCGGCACCCGCTTGATCCGCCCGCTGACCAGCACGAGCAGGAAGAGTCCGAGGATGGTGGCGTCCTTGATCGCGCCGAACGCGGTCGCCGAGGCGCCCGGCAGGAACGCGGAGGCGACTCCGTTCGCGGGGAGGGCGAAGACCAGCAGCAGGACGCCCAGCCACGGCAGGCCGAGCCCGTCGCGGCCGAGGAGGGCGCGGAGCGTGCGGCGGGTGCGCACCGGTCCGCGGGCGGCCGTGCGGGAGCCGGCCCGGGGCAGCGGCGCCGCGGTGCGGGTCATGCCGCGCCGCCCCGCATCGTGAGGCGCCGGACGACCAGCGGGACGTCGGAGGGCCGCGGGACGATGGTCCGCGCCGGGGGCCGGATCGCGAGCACCATCACCACCAGCGCCATCAGGATCCCGCTCGCGTTGGCGATGGCGGCGGCGATCGCGCCGTTCGCCGGGCCGAAGGCGAACAGGAGCACGAGGCAGGTGATCAGCCCGGCGCCCTGCGCGACGGTGAGGCTGATGCCGCGGTTGCGCGCCGAGAGCACCTCGCCGGCGCTGACGGTGACGACCACGAAGACGGAGCCGAGGATCGCGAAGAAGACCGCGGGCATCGCCTCCGCGAACTCGTCGCCGAAGAGGAACGGCACGCCCCAGGGGGTGACGACGGCGAGGAACACGGCCGAGGCCAGGCCGACCGCGAAGGCCGAGCGCAGCGCGTCGCCGGTCGCGGTGACGCGGGCGCCCCCCTCCGTCCGGCTGATGTCCGAGAAGACCGGAGCGGCGACCGCGTGCGCGAGGAACACGGGCAGCGTGCCGATCGTCACGGCGACCGAGTAGAGACCGGCCTGGTGCGAGCCGATCAGCGGCAGCATGATCACCTGGTCGAGGCGCTGGTACGCGGCGTCCGAGGCCTGCGCGCCGTAGAAGGTGACGGAGCCGCGGACGAGCGGCCGCCAGGGCGCCGGAGCGGCTCCGCGGGGTCGGTCGAGCAGCGAGCCGATCAGCGCGGTCATCACGGAGCCGGCGAAGTTCGACCAGATCACGCCGGAGACGGTGATCGAGTCGAGGAGGAACAGCACCACGATCCCGCCGACGTAGACCAGCGGCTGCGTGGCCTGGAGCAGCGCGACCGCTCCGAAGCGGCGCTGCGCCCCGACGACGCCGATGTCGATCATCCAGCAGACCATGAGCGGGGTGCCGGTGATCGCGACGAACACCGCGATCGTGGCCGCCTCGTCGAGCGCCGAGAGGAGGGTCGAGGTGAGCAGCCAGGCGACCAGTGCCGCCGGGATCGCGGTCAGCAGCGCGAGCCGCCGGGCAGTGCGCACCGCGCCGAGGTCGCCCGCCGCGGCGAGCACGCGCCGGCGGATCTCGAGGGGCATGCCGAGCGCGAGCACGATCGGGATCAGGTACATCGAGGCGAGGGCCGCGGCCGTCTCGCCGCGTCCGCTCGGGCCGAGGGCCTGCGCGATCAGCGGGGCGCTGACCAGCCCGAGCGCCGCCACCGAGAGCCGGCTCGCGAGCATGGTGATCGGGGAGTTCAGGAGGCGCAGCAGCCCGCTCACGAGGCCTCCGCGGCCCGGGCGCCGACGGCGGCGAGCAGCCGCTCCTCGAAGCCGTCGAGAGCGAAGGTGCCGGTCTCGTCGTGGACGGTCAGGTGCATGCTGTCGCGCAGCGGCGCGATCTCGACCCAGACGCCGAGCGGGAAGCGCAGGTGGGCGGGCATCCCGCCGACCATGGTGTCCGGCTCGATCCGCGGCAGCAGCTCCTCCGGGACGGGCACCTCGGTGGAGGGGAGGGAGACGTGGATCTCCCACGGCACGCGGGGCGTCCCGCGCGGCGTGCGCAGGGGTGCCAGCGGGTGCTGCACGAGGGTCTTGATGCTCAGCAGCGCGCTCGCGAGCAGCCAGGTCGCGGGGAGGCCGGACTTCGTGGCCGCGGACAGCCGCTCGAGGAGCGAGGTCGCGGACCAGTCGTCGGCGCGGAGGCGGCCGAGCGGGAGGGACGGCGAGAGGTTGCCGCCGACCTCGGTGCCCTTCGCGACCCAGCGGCGCGCGTCGACCGGTACGACGACGCGGAAGTCGAGGCCGTCGGCGGCGCAGTCCTGCAGGCAGCGGAGCACGAGGCTCGCGGTCTTGAGCGACACCGGTGGGCGGGCGGGGCGCCGGCCGTCGCGCGCCTGCTCCGGGGTCGCGGCGATCGCCCGGAGCGTCTCGGGGCCGAGCACCGCGGTCACCAGGCGCGCGCGGCGGTCCGACTCCTCCTTCGAGAGGGTCGCGTCCAGCTGGTAGCCGGTGCCGGTCGCGGCGGTCAGGGTGCGGAAGGTGTCGCGGGCCCTCCTGGCGCCGGCGAGACCGGTGAGCTCGAAGCGCTCCACGATCTCGCGCAGCGGAGCGGTCGCGAGCGGTTTCGGAGCGGTGCCGTCGGCTCCCGGGGCGCCCAGCTTCTCGATCACGAGCGCGACGACCGCGGTCGCTCCCGTGCCGTCGAAGAGGCTGTGCGGGAGGGTGAAGCCGACCGTCGCGCCGTCGAACAGGATCCGGACCGGCAGCTCGCCCGGCGCGAACTGCGGCGCCAGCAGTCGGTGCGCCAGGTCCTCGCGCTCGAGCGGGCCGTCGACGACCCGCACGGCGCGCTCGGCCGCGTCGAGGGCGGCGGCCACGTCGATCCGGCGCCACCCGCGGAGGCGGGTGCGGCGCCGCAGGAGCACGGCGCCGCGGGGCGAGAGGAGGAGGTCGCGCAGCGCGGTGCGCACACGCTCCGCGGTCACGCCCGTCAGCGGGCCGACGTGGTAGCTGATGAGGAGGTCGTCGTAGCCGAGGTCGCGCGGGGCCCTCACGCCCGGCTCCTGCTCGCTCCCGCGGAGGCCCGCTCGGCGATAACGCTCAGCAGCGAGCGCTCGTAGCCGGCGTTCACCTCGGCCCAGGAGTAGGAGTGCACGGCCCGCAGGTGCCCGCGGTACGAGAGCCGCTCCTGCTCGATCGGGTCGTTCAGCACGGCGAGCACGCCCTCGGCGATCGCGTCCGGGGTCGGAGCGACGAAGCGCCCCGCCTCCTGGAGCACCTCGCGGTTGAAGACGGTGTCGCGGGCGACGACCGGAGCCCCGCAGGCCATCGCCTGCACGAGAGCCGGGTTGGTGCCGCCGACGCTGTGCCCGTGGAAGTAGGCCCCGGCGTGCTGCCAGAGGGAGTGGAGCCGGGTGTCGTCGCTGACGTGCCCGAACCAGTGCACCCGCGCGTTCTGCTGCGCGAGGGCGCTCACCGCCTGGTCGATCGGCCCGCCGTAGCCGGAGGAGCCGACGACGACCACGTCGTGGGTCCGCGCGATCCGCTCGGCCGCCTCGATGAACTCGGGCACCGTGTTCTCGGGGACGAAGCGCGCCACGATCAGCGCGTAGCCGCGGTGGGTGAGCCCCGGCTCGACCGGGTGCTCCGGCGGGACGTCGCCGCCGTAGGGGATGACGTCGCCGTCGCGGCCGAACTCCCGCTTCCAGCGCGTCTCGATCGCCGCGGCGTCGTAGACCATGCGGTCGCCGTGGCGGGCGGTCCAGACCGCGCCCTGGTGGAAGACGAACTTCGCGAAGCGGCCCCACTTGGCGCGGTCCCACTCGATGCCGTCGACGTTGACGACGGTGGGGATGCCGCGCTGCTTGAGGATCGGCAGCCAGAAGCCGTTGGCGCAGTTGAGCACCAGGGCGACGTCGGGCTTGCGCTTCGCCGCGTCGAGAGCGGCCGTGAGCCCGTAGGAGAGGGTGCTGAGCGACTTGCTCTCGACTCCCCGCGTCTGCCGGGTGATCACCCGCTCGTCGCGGTCCGGGTCCTGCAGGGCCGTGGTGCCCGGCCTTCCGTAGACCGTGACCTCCCATCCCTGCTCCGCCAGGAATGGCGCGAGACGTCGGACGGCTGTCTCGAATCCCCCGTAGTAACTGGGATAGCCCCGCGTGCCGATAATGGCGACCGACCTGCCCATGTCCCGGTTCTCCCTTTGTTGTGCGTCGCCTCGTCACAGGCGATCGCCGGACGAAATCTGCTGTCGCAATACCAGGCGTATGCGACGGTGCACAGCATTCATTCGACGGCTTAACTCGCACCCCCGAAGGCGGGTATTGGCGCTCATACTAGCGGCGAACGGACCGCCGTTCGCCACCGCTGGAGGGACAGGATCGCGACACCCATCAGGAAGAAGATCGAGAGGATCAGGACGGTCATCCCGACGATGATCCGCTCCCCGCCGGAGAGCTCCGGGTCGAGGAACTCGTACACGTAGCGCGACGTGAGAGCGCCCCTGGCGAAGGTGTAGGCGAACCACAGGACGGGGAACACCATCATCGCCCAGACCAGCCGGAGGTCGACCGGGCGGGCGCCCGGGACGGCGAGCAGCTCGACCAGCGCGAGCGCCGGCACGAGCACGTGCAGGACCACCGTGCTCGGGTTCAGCTGAGCCGGGTCGCCGAGCACGGCGGGCCCGTAGATCACCAGGAACAGGCCCGACATGCTCAGCAGCGTTGCGGTGTTGAGGGTGCGCATCGCCGTGATCGCCCGCGACTCCCCGTGCGCCGCAGCACTCCTCCTGCCCCCGGATCGCGCGGATCGCCAGGCGCTCCGGCCCGCGATCGCGAAGGCGATCACCGAGAGGATGTTGGTCAGCGCCGTGACCGAGCTCAGGAAGTCGGCGGTCGCGTCCGAGCCCACCTGCGTCTGGGCGACGACGACCGCGTTGAGCACCACGACCGCCCCCAGCGCGGCGACGGCCCAGCGGACGAGTGCAGTGCGGCGTCGAGCTCTCATGGGGCCCTCTCCTCGGTGCGGCGACCCTCGGGCCGGTACTCGTGGGCGTCCGGTGCAGGAGTCCGTTCGCTACAGTCGGGACATCCATGAGAACCCATTCCCAGACAGGGGTCGAATGCCCGGCACAGGTTCGCACCGAGGATCCCTACGGGTCCTGCTCGATGGTAATTGGTGGATTCGCGGCCCGATCTCCAACCGCGAGGTCATGCGAGAGATCACCTTCTCCTGGGCACGACTCTTTCCTGAGGATTCCCTTATCATTGCTGTCCCCCTGACGGGGGTGGAGACGGCGAGGCGAGAGTTAGCGGGAATCGCCCGAGTAGTGCCGACGAGACTCCGGCCGCAGGGGATCAGTGCCGTTATCGAACTCGCTCTGCTCTCTCTCCGGCTGCGTCCGGACATCACGTTGGCGCACAACTTCACCCCCCTTCTGGGGCGGTCCGCCGTGTTCATCCAGGACTTCCTCTTCCTCACGAATCCGGAGTGGTTCACGCGGAAGGAGCGCGCCTACTTCTCGCTCATGCCGCTCAGCGTCCGCCGCGCCGACGTGGTGATCGCGAGCAGCGTCGCGGAGTCGCGCCGCATCGTCCGCACCTCCGCCGCGACGAGCGCCGTGCCCGTCGGCCTCGGCCTCAACCGGGCGTTCGCCGCCGCGGAGCCCGTGGCGCCCGCCGGCGTCGACGGCCTCGACGGCTTCCTCCTCGCCGTCGGCCGCCTCAACGCGCGCAAGAACCTCGCGACCACGATCGAGGCCGCTCTCGCCTCGGGAGTGCTCTCCCCCTCCTTCCCGCTCCTCGTCGTCGGCGAGGCCTCGGGCGTCCGCACCGAGTTCCCCCCGACCGTGCGCGCCGCGCTCGACGACGGCTCGGTGCGCCTGCTCGGGCGGATCGAGACCGAGGAGCTCCGCTGGCTCTACGAGAACGCCGCACTGTTCCTCTTCCTCACCCTCGACGAGGGCTTCGGCCTGCCGACCCTCGAGGCCCTGGCCTGCCGCACGCCGATCCTCGCCAGCGACATCCCCGTGTTCCGCGAGATCCTCGGCGAGCACGCCCGCCTGGTCGATCCGCGCGACGTGCCGGCGATCGCGGCGTCGATCCGCGAGCTCGTCGCCGACCCGCCGGAGCCGCTCGATCCGACTCCGGTGCTCGAGTACTACAGCTGGGACGCCGTGGTCGCCCGGCTGCGCGCCGCGATGGTGGCGGTACTGCCGTGAGCGGGCCGTCCGTGTCGATCGTGATCGTCACCTACAACAGCATCGGCGTCATCCGCTCCTGCCTCGACGCGCTCGCCGGCCGCGACGAGAGCGTCGAGATCCTGGTGGTCGACAACCTCTCGCGCGACGAGACGGTCGCCGTGCTGCGCGCCGAGTACCCGGACGTCCAGGTCGTCGAGAACACCGAGAACGCCGGATTCTCGCGGGCCGTCAACCTCGGCGCCGCCCACGCCACCGGCCGCCACCTGCTGCTGCTGAACCCGGATGCGCAGATCTCGGCGGAGGTCGTCGGCTCGCTCGCGTCACTTCTCGACAGCGATCCGACGATCGGCGCCGTCTCCCCCCTCCTCGAGAACGAGGGCGAGGACGTCGTGATCGTCGCCGCCGGCCACGCCCCCACGGTCCGCCGGATGCTCGTGCACCAGACCGGCCTCTCGCGCCTCGGTCGCCGCTTCCCCTCCTTCGAGGGCCACTACCTGTTCGCCGCCGACCTGCACGGCCGCCCGCGCGACGTCGACTGGGTGAGCGGCGGCTGCCTGATGATCCCGCTGGCCGTCTGGGACCGCGTCGGCGGACTCACCGACCGCTGGTTCATGTACGCCGAGGACGTCGAGATCTGCCTCCGCCTGCGCGCCGAGGGCCTGCGCGTGGTCCTCGATCCGCGCCTGCACGCCCTGCACGCGATGGGCGGCTCCTCGAGCGGCGTCGACGGCCGCGTCGGCACCGCCTGGATCGTCAACCTCTTCGACCTGTACGGCTGGCGGATGGCGCGCTCGGACCTGCAGCAGCAGGTCTGGCGGGCGGTCGTGCTCGCGGGGATGGCGTCGCGGATGCTGGTGTACCGGCTGTCCGGCCTGCGCCCCGGACGCGCCGCGGCGGCGGCCGGCCAGCTGCGGCGGTACGGGATCTACATGCGGGCGTTGCGGGCGGCCCCGCTGACGCGCGACCGCGATCCGCTCGCCTGACGGCCCCTCTCCGTCCGGCGTTCCCCGCGCACGGTCCGCGGCCCGCGATCGAGGCGTCACGAACAGTCGCTTCCGGGCGCGCTTGAGGACCGTTCGTGACGCATCGGAGTCCCGTTCGCGCGACAGGCTCGTCCGTCGGCCGGCAGCGGGCGCGGGAAAGGGGCGGCAGCCCCGGGTCCAGCCCGGAGCCGCCGCCCCTCCTCGCCGCTACTTGCCGGTACCGCGGTACGCCACCCGGAAGGTCTCCCGGGTCCCGTCCGGTGCGGTCGCCGTCACGCGGAACGAGCCCGACGGCACCCGCGAGAGGTGCGTGTCGACCGAGACCGTCTTCGTGCGGCCCGCCGCCAGCGAGGCGACCTTCAGCTCACCGAAGGCCGTCGGGATGCTGAGACGGACCGGCGTGCTCCCCTCGTTCGTCGCGGTGGCGGTCAGCACGACCGAGCCGCCGCGCTTCACGCCGGTGATCGTCACGTCGACGTCGACCCGGGTCGCCGGGGCGACGACGGTGACGGCGGGGAGGAGTCGGCTGACGCCTCCCGAGACCGCGGTGATCGAGACGGCACCCGTGCCGGGGCCCGCCGTGGCCGCGGGGAGCGGAGCGGAGCCGTCGGCGCCGGTCGTCGCGGCGGCGGTCGTGCCTCCGTCGGCGAAGCGGGCCGGACCCTCGATCGTGTACGCGACGTCCGCGCCCGCCACCGGCTCGCCGGCCGCGTTCGCTGCGGTGACTCCGAGGCCGGCGATCGCCGCTCCGGTCTCGACGGTCTGCGCCGCGCCCGCGGGGGTCAGCGAGGCGACCGCCGCCGGATCGGTGAACATCGACGGAGTGAGCGGTGTGACCGTCAGGCTCTCGAGGCGCGCCGTCCCTCCGGAGGAGAGGAGCGAGACTCCCGTGCTGCTCGGGTCGGGGAAGACCTGGTCGGTGATCGTCGCGCGGCCGCCCTGCGCGAACGTCTCGACGGAGGCGTGATCGACGTAGAGCTCGAGGTGCAGCTTCCCGTCGTCGAGGGCCACCGGTGCGGTCTCGACCGACGGGAAGTCGGCGTCGAAGCCGATGTCGCCCGAGCGGGTGCGGTCGACGCTCAGCTGACCGGACGCGACGTCGTAGGTGATCGGCGTGCGCTGGGAGCCGTCAGCGGAGTTGCGGACCGAGAGGCCGAAGGAGTCGGCGTCCCCGGCGCTGAAGGTGGCGTCGAGCCTGTAGACGCTGCCCTCAGCCGCGGCCGGGAGTGCGGTCTCCCCGTCGGCGATGTCCGTGGCGCCCAGCGTGAACGCCTCGTCGCCGCGCTCGAGGGCCGCGGTCTGATCGACGACCTTCTGCACGAGCTTCGGGGCGCCGTCGACGGTCTCGAGGGAGAGCTCGCGCGGGAGCGCCATCGCTCCCCGCCAGGTTCCGGTCGGGATGGCCTCGCCGTACTGCCAGTTGTTCATCCACGCGATCATGATCCGCTTGTCGTCGGGCGCGTTGTCGAAGGTGACCCCTGCGTAGTAGTCGCGGCCCCAGTCGAGCCAGTCGTAGTCGACGAGGCGGCTCTGCGCGGGCTCGTCGGCGAGCATGAACTGGTCGGCGAGGATGTGGCCCCAGCCGGCGCGGTTGTTGTCGACGACCTGCAGGTGCGCCGCGCGGCCGGCGAGGTCCGCGACGTCCCAGCTCTTCCAGTCCAGCGTCTCGCTGTCGCTGCCGGTCGCAGTGCGGACGATCTCCCCGTCGACGACGAGGTTCACGCTCGTCTCGTTGGAGCGGACCTGCGCCGGAGCGTCGGCGAGCACGATGTGGTCGACCGTCAGGTGACCCCAGCCGCCGGTCGCGTCGTCCACGACGACGATCCGCGCCGCCTTCCCCTGGTAGGCCGAGACGTCCCAGCTCTTCCAGTTCAGGGCGCCGTCGTTCGTGCCGGCGGTGGTCTGCACGACCTCGCCGTCGACGACGAGCTGCACCTCGAGGGCCTGGGCGTCACCCTCGGGGCGGAAGCCCCCGCCGACGAGCATGCTCAGGTGGCTCTTGTCGATCGTGAACTCCGGCGAGGTCAGGGTGCCGAGGTTGTCGTCGCCCTTCGGTCCGCCGTCGAAGGTGTTGATCCGCTTCTGGCCGAGGAAGAACTCGCCGCCGCTGGTCGAGGGGTTGGTGCCGTCGGCGAGGTCGCCGGTCACTGCCCAGCCGTTGTCCGCGAGGCCCTGCTGGTCCGGGAACTCGAAGCCCTCGAAGAGCAGCTCGCTCCCGGCGGGCGGGTCGTTGGCGAGCTGCGTGCCGTCGACGTGCGGGTGGTTCCCGCCGCCGACGAGGAAGTTCAGGTGGTCCTGGTCCACCGTGAAGTCGGGCGACTCCATCGTGCCGATCGGCCAGTCGCCGTCGTTGAACCCGTTGATGAGTCCCGTCCCGGCGAAGCCGGTGACGGTCTGCTGGCCGTCGATCGGCCCGGTGGCGGGAGCGGAGGCGAAGGGCCCGTTCTTCCAGTTCCCGGGCTCGTTGTCCACGGTCCAGCCGTTGTAGGTGCCGTCGTCGAAGCCTGCGAGGGTCGTGCCCTCGGGGAGGGTGTCGGAGCCGACGGTCGACTCCGCGGTGAACGTGGTGCCGTCGAAGTCGCCGACGAAGTACTGCCCGCCGGAGCCGCCGCCCACCGCTCCCGGGTTGAGGTTGACGACCATGACCCACTTGATGTTCGACGGGTCGCCGTCGACCGCCAGCGGGAACAGGTCCGGGCACTCCCAGACGCCTCCGGTCGCGTTGGCCGGGCCGAACTCGCTGAGCTCGGTCCAGTTCCGCAGGTCCGTCGACTTGTGCAGCAGGACCTTGTGGTCGTCGGCCTCCACGGTGACGACCACCCAGTAGGAGGATTCCGGAGTGCCGCCGTCGTACCAGAACACGTGCGGGTCGCGGAAGTCGTTCTGGTCACGGTCGATGACCGGGTTGCCCTCGTACTTCGTCCACGTCTGCCCGGCGTCGGTGCTGTACGCGAGCGCCTGCGCCTGCTCCCCCGTCTTGTACGCGGCCGTGTACATCGCCACCAGGGGCGGGTTCTCGGCGGTGCCGAATCCGGAGGTGTTGTCCTTGTCCACGACGATCGAGCCGGAGAAGATGTCCGACTCCGCATCGCCCGGGATCGCGAGCGGCTGCTCGGTCCAGTGCGTGAGGTCGGTGCTGGTGGCGTGGCCCCAGCTCATGTTCCCCCAGCGCGTCCCCTGCGGGTTGTACTGGTAGTAGAGGTGGTAGACGCCCTCGTAGAACACGAGCCCGTTCGGATCGTTCATCCAGTTCTTCGTCGGCGAGTAGTGGATCGCCGGACGGTAGGTCTCGGCGGCCGCGTCGAGTGCCGCGGCGCGGTCGAGCGGAGCGGCGGAGACAGCGGGGACGGAGAGCCCGCCGCCGACGAGGCAGAGCGCGGCGGCGACGGCCACCAGGCCGCTGCGCCGTGGGAGCGAGCGATGAGGAGAAAGCACGGAAGAACGCCCTTCGTTGCGCGTGTCACGAGTGACAACGTTGTCAATTGCGGGGCAATCTACGGACTGTCCTCCGGACAATTCAAGAGCGGTCTTCGAGAAAGATCAGATCCCGTCCCACCGCCTCTCAGTCGGGGCAGGGCACCTCGCCGGAGCCGCGGGCGATCAGCTCGGTGGGGATCACGAACGTCTGCGCCGGCTCGTCCTCGCCGTCGAGGCGGAGGAACACCCGCTCGGCGGCCGTCCGCCCGATGACCGCGGGGTTCTGCGCGATCACCGAGACGGCGGGCTCGAGGAGCTCCGCCAGGGGGATGTCGTCGAAGCCGATCAGGGCGACCCTTCCGTGCGCGCCACGACGGCGGAGCGCGGCGAGCACGCCGATCGTGATCAGGTTCTGCCCGCCGACGATCGCGGTCGGCGGCACCTCGAGGTCGAGCAGAGCGGTCGCCATCTCCTCCGCCGCGTGCTCGTCGTGGGCGCCGTGGCGCACGTACGCGGGCGGCACCGGCAGACCGAGCCGGCTCATCTCCTCGAGGAAGCCGCGCTCCCGCTCCTGAGCGGTGAAGATCTCGGGCCGGTCGCCCAGGAACGCGATGCGGCGATGCCCGAAGGAGGCGAGGTGCCCCACTGCGCGGGCGATGCCGGCGGCGTTGTCGGTGATCACCGCGTCCGCCGTGATCCCCGAGGGGACGCGGTCGACGAACACCGCAGGCGTGCCGCGGTCCACCTCGACGCCCAGGTAGGCCTGGCTGGGCGCGACCGTGGTCAGGATGAGCCCGTCGACGCGCCGCGAGACGAAGGCGTTCACCGAGGAGCGCTCACGGGCGGGGTCGTCATCGAGGCTCGAGGCGAAGACCGCGACCCCGCGCTCGTTCGCGAGATCCTCGACGGCACGGTGGAGAGCACCCGAGAAGGGGTTCGCCACGCTGCCCACCAGCAGTCCGAGGGTGTTCGTGCGCCCGTTGGAGCGGCGGAGGTTCCCGGCGTGCAGATCCGGCTGGTACTGCAGCTGCGAGGCGGCGGCCTGCACCCGCTCGATCGTGGCGGCCGACACGTTCGGCTCGCCGTTGATGACCCGGGAGACCGTCTTGATGCCCACTCCGGCCAGAGCGGCGACGTGCTTCATGGTCGGACGGCGGCCTGCACCGGCGCCGCTTCGATCTGACAACGATGTCACGGTCGGGTCTCGCTTTCTGGAGGATCGCTTGACCTTAGCGTCACCGACCCGATAGACCTACCTCTGACATCGTTGTCGGGAGGCTGCTCCCGCCTTATGAACAGGACTTTCAATGACGAACCGTTCCCCTCGCCTCACCCGGTACATCGGCCTCGGCTCCGTCGCGATCCTCGCGGCCCTGGGCATGACCGCCTGCTCCAGCTCCGGCCCCGGCTCGTCCGACGACGGCTCCACCGCCGGCAGCGGAGACGGCGTCGGCGTCACCCTCATCGTCAAGACGACGACGAACCCCTTCTTCGTCGCGATGGAGGACGGCGCCAAGGAGGCGGCCACCTCCGCCGGCGTGAACCTCACGCTCGCCGCGGGCAAGGAGGACGGCGACGAGGACACCCAGATCCAGGCCATCGAGAACGCGATCTCGAAGGGCGACAAGGGCATCCTGATCACCCCGAACGGCCCCTCCGTCGTCGACGCCATCCAGAAGGCGCGCGACGCCGGTCTCTTCGTCATCGCCCTCGACACGGCGCCCGACCCCGCCGACGCCGTCGACATCACCTTCGCCACCGACAACTTCAAGGCCGGCGAGGCCATCGGCGAGTGGACCGCCGCGCAGCTCGACGGGAAGAAGGCGACCATCGCGATGCTCGACCTCTTCGACGACAAGGTCGTCTCGGTCGACTACAACCGCGACCAGGGCTTCCTCACCGGCATGGGGATCGACGTCGCCGACGACCAGACCAACGGCGACGAGGCGAAGACCGGCAGCTACAGCGGCGGCGACTACGAGATCGTCGGCAACGAGGCCACCCAGGGCGCCGAGGACGGCGGCCGCACCGCCATGGAGACGCTCCTCTCCAAGAACCCCGACGTGAACGTCGTCTACACGATCAACGAGCCCGCCGCCTACGGCGCTTACCAGGCCCTCCAGGCCGCGGGCAAGGAGAAGGACGTCCTGCTCGTCTCGATCGACGGCGGCTGCGCCGGCGTGAAGAACGTCAAGGAGGGTCTCATCGGCGCCACAGCGCAGCAGTACCCGGTGAAGATGGCCCAGCTCGGCGTCGAGGCGATCGCCCAGCTCGCCGAGGACGGCACCAAGCCCAGCACCAGCGAGGGCCTCGACTTCTTCGACACCGGCTCGCAGCTGGTGACCGACACCCCGGTCGACGGCCTCGACAGCATCACCTCCGACGACGCCGCCGGGATCTGCTGGGGCGAGTAGCCCCCCGCGGGCGGGGCGCTCCGGCGCCCCGCCCTCCTCCTCCCGCTCCCAGCGACTCCAGAAAGGCCATCGTGGCTCAGAAGACCACCGACCCGAATCCGCCGACCTCCGCACTCGACCTCGCGAGCGAGTTCCTCGACCGCCGCACGCCGCTGGACCGCGTCCGCGGAGTCCTGCACCGCTATCCGGCCGTCAGCCCGGCGGTCGTCCTCGTCCTGGCCGTCATCGTCTTCGGGCTCCTGAACGACCGCTTCCTCGACCCGTCGAACCTCTCGCTCATCACGCAGCAGGTCGCGGTGGTCGGCACCCTCGCCGTCGCGCAGACGCTGATCATCCTCACCGCCGGCATCGACCTCTCGGTCGGCGCGGTCATGGTCCTCACCTCGATGGTCATCGCGCAGACCGCGACCGAGAACGGGCTCCCGGCGGTCGTCGCCCTGCTCCTGGGCCTGGTCGTCGGCCTCGCGGCGGGCGCCTTCAACGGCCTGCTCGTGACGAAGCTCCGGCTCCCCCCGTTCATCGTCACGCTCGGCACGCTCAACATCTTCGTCGCGCTCACGCTCCTCTACTCGAGCGGCTCGACGGTCCGCGGCACCGACATGCCGGCTCTGCTGCCCTCCACCGGCGGCACCTTCGACATCCTCGGCGTCCGCATCAGCTACGGCGTCCTGCTGATGCTCCTCGTCTACATCGTGATCGCGTTCATCCTCGGCAAGACCGCCTGGGGCCGCCACGTCTACGCGGTGGGCGACGACAAGGAGGCCGCCCGCCTGGCCGGCATCAGCGTGAACCGCGTCCTGATGAGCGTCTACCTCGCCGCCGGCGCGATCCTCGCCATCGGCGCGTGGATCCAGATCGGCCGCACCAACGCGGCGAGCCCGAACGCCGGAGCCGACCTCAACCTCGACTCCATCACCGCGGTCGTCATCGGCGGCACCAGCCTCTTCGGCGGGCGCGGCACGGTCTGGGGCACGCTCCTCGGCGCCCTCATCGTCGGCGTCTTCCGCAACGGGCTCTCGCTCGCCGGGCTCGACGTCCTCTACCAGACGCTCGCTGTCGGCGTCCTCATCATCGTCGCCGTCTCGGTCGACCAGTGGATCCGGAAGGTTCGCAAGTGACCCTCATCGATGCCGCGGGCACCGCTCCCGCCGCCGCCCGCACCCCCGTCCTGCAGGCCAAGCGCCTCGTCAAGACCTTCGGCCGCGTGGTCGGGCTCGACGGCGTCAGCCTCGAGCTCTACCCCGGCGAGGTCCTCGCCATCATCGGCGACAACGGCGCCGGGAAGTCGACGCTGATCAAGTGCCTCACCGGCGCCGAGATCCCCGACGAGGGCGAGATCCTCCTCGACGGGCAGCCGGTGACCTTCAAGCGCCCTCAGGACGCCCGCGGCGCCGGCATCGAGACGGTCTACCAGAACCTCGCCGTCTCCCCGGCGCTCGACGTCGCCTCGAACCTCTACCTCGGCCGCGAGAAGCGCAAGAAGGGGATCCTCGGCTCCGTCTTCCGGATGCTCGACACCGCCGGCATGCGCAAGGAGGCGCGCGCCGAGCTGACCGAGCTGGGCATCTCGACCCTCCAGGACGTCACGGTCCCGGTCGAGAACCTCTCCGGAGGACAGCGCCAGGCCGTGGCCGTCGCCCGCGCCGCCGCATTCGGCTCGAAGGTCGTCGTCCTCGACGAGCCGACCGCCGCCCTCGGAGTCCGCGAGTCGAACCAGGTGCTGCAGCTCGTGCGCAATCTGCGCGACCGCGGCATCCCGGTCATCCTGATCAGCCACAACATGCCGCACGTGTTCGACGTGGCCGACCGGATCCACATCCAGCGCCTCGGCAAGAAGGCCGCGACGATCACCCCGCAGTCGCACTCGATGACCGACGCGGTCGCGATCATGACCGGGGCGGCGACGGCATGAGCGCCCGCATCCTCTACGCCGAGTTCACCGCGAAGCCCGGTCACGAGGAGACGGTCGCCGGCATGATCGCCGACCTCGCCGTCCTGGTCCGCCGGGAGCCGGGCAATGTCGAGTTCACGCCCTACCGGCGGGAGGACGATCCGGCCCGGTTCTTCGTCTACGAGGTCTACCGCGACGAGGACGCCTTCCAGGCGCACATCTCGGCCGACTACGGAGCCGAGTTCAACAGGGAGCTCGGCCCGCTGATCGTCGAGCCGCACTCGCAGCTCACCTGGCTCGTCGCGGTCTGATCCGTCGCAGAAGCGCACCGTCTCTCCGGGGGCGGTGCGCTTCCGCGTCCCTCGACTTCTTCCACGCCGACGGGAGCGCCCTCGAGTTCCCCGGCAGCGACCGGATGGTGCGCGTCTCCCGCGAGGATCTGGCGGCCGTGCCGCACGCCGTGGGCGTGGCGGTCGGGGCCGAGAAGACCGCGAGCATCATCGGCGCCGTCCGCGGCTCGCTGATCAACACGCTCGTGACGGACGCAGCCACGGCGGCGGCCATCCTCGCCGCCCTCTGGGCGCCGGCCGTCGCTCCCCACTGACCAGAAGTCGTCGCACTCGACGCCGAATGCGACAACTCCTGGGGAGTCGAGGAGGGCGACCCGCGTCAGGGCTGCGTGAACGCGACCTTCTGCACGCTGGTGCGTCCGTCGAGCGTCGTCGTCGTGATGCGCATGCTGTACGACCCGGCCGGGGCGGCGGCGCCGTTCGTCAGGCGTCCGTCCCAGGCGAGGGTCTGCCGGCCCGCGAGGTGGCGGATCGACGAGGTCAGCTGCTTCGCGACTCCGCCGGACGCCGTGAGCACCGCGACGCTGGTCGTCGCGCCGTCGCCGGTCATCCAGTCGAGCGTCGTCGTGCCGCCGGGGCGGGTCACCGCGGGCGCCGAGACCACGAACGCCGGCGTCCGGCCGAGCGTCGCGGTCGCGTGGCCGTCGGCGACGGCCAGCGCCGTGCTGCCCGCGGTGGTCCGGATCGACGCCGTCGCCCCCGAGACCTGCACCGAGGCCGTCGACGGGCCCGCGGTGTAGAGCGCCTGCACCGTCTCGGTCGGCGTCTGCAGCACCGTCCCGTGCAGATTCACTCCGTAGTCGGCCGTCACGTCGTCGATCGAGACCGTGCCGGAGGAGATGCCCGACATCGCCTTGTAGACGAAGGCGTCCACGAGCTTCACCGGGTAGTCCCACACCCCGTCGCCGTCACCGCCGGAGTGCGTGTAGTTGGCGTTCAGCCCGTCCGAGAACAGCGTCATCTTCTGCCACGGCGAGCCGCCGACGTTGCCGACGAGGCCCTGGAAGGTCTCCCCGGTCGCGTCCTGCAGCTTCAGGTAGACGGGGCTGGTGCTCGCGTCGCCGCTGACCCGGACCGAGACCGCTGTCGGCGAGCCGGGGAGGGTGCGCGAGGTGTGGAGCTGCGCGCCCTTCGAGGCGCCGGAGAAGTCGTACGTCAGCTTCAGCGCGCCCGAGCCGGAGTAGCCGGTCGACGTCGCGGCCAGCGAGGCGGTCCCGCCGCCGATCGGCGCCACGGCCCACCCGCTCGTGGAGGAGAGGTCGTCGACCTTCACCGGCGAGGCGGAGGCGGTCGCGCTCGCCCGGCCGACCGCGGTGCCGGTCGCGAGGACCGCGCCGACCTCCTTCAGCGCCGCGTACGCGGGCTTCTGCCGTCCGGAGCGCTCGGTCACCGAGAAGGTGTCCAGCGGCGCCTGCGGGTCGGGGCCTCCGACCAGGTTGTACCAGGCGATCGCCTTGATCCCGCGGGCCGCGGCGTCGAGGTAGGAGCGCGAGAGGTACGACGCCTGGTCGGCCTCGCTGGTGGCGCCGGTGCAGGTGGTGCAGGTCGCCCAGCTGACCTCGGTGATCCACAGGCTCCGGCCCGGCGCGCTGCGGTTGAGGAAGTTCTGCGCCGCGTCGAGGTAGGTCGGGATCGCTCCCGTCTCGGGCGCTCCGTCGACCGTGTACGTGTGGATCGCGAGTCCGTCGAAGGAGTCGCCCGCCCCGGCCGCCAGCACGCCCGCCATGAACGGGTCGCTGAACTGGTCGAGCCCGCCGACCAGCACGGTCGCGGTCGGGTCCACGGCCTTGATCGCCGTGTACGCGGCCTTCAGCATCTCGCCGTACTGGCCGGCCGTGGCGCCTCCGCGCCAGTAGTAGTCGGTGTTCGGTTCGTTCCACACCTCCCAGACGTGCACGCGGTCCTTGTACCGGGCCACGGTCGCCGCTGCGTACGACGCGAAGTCGGCGTTGCTGCGCGGCGGGTAGTACTGGGCGTCCTCCGCCGCGGTGCCGGCCGGGGCCGACGAGGCCCAGGGCGCGGAGTAGGCGAGCTTCCCGATCATGTCGACGTTGCGCGCCTGGCTGATCGCGACGGCCTGGTCGAACTTCGCCCAGTCGTAGAAGCCCTTCCGCGGCTCGACGCGCTTCCACTCGAACTCCTCGCGGGCCCAGCGCACCTGCGCGTCCTCGAGGAGGGCGGCCTGCCGGTCGGCCTCGACGGGCGAGTCCTGCTCGGTGAGGAAGCTGTTGATGCCGCTGATCGACGTGGGCGACGCCTCGGTGACCCGGGCGCTCACTCCGGTGAGGTAGGGGCGGGTCGCCGTGGCGGCTCCCGAGAGCGCGCCGTCGGCGGTCGTGTCCCAGGTGAGGCGTCCGGCGATGCTGCCGGCCATCGCGGCTCCGCTGTCGTCGGTGCCGTCGTAGGTCGCGGTGATCTCGCCCGCGGCGGCGGCGGTCCCGCCGTAGGTGCGGGTGCGGCCGGCGCTGTCGCGCAGCACCAGGGCGTAGTCGCCGGGCCCGCCCGCCGTGAAGCGGACGGTCGTGGTGGCCGCGTTCTCGCGGGAGAAGCGGGCGGCGCTCGCGGTCGGCAGGGTCCAGTCCTTGTCGAGGACGCGCAGGTTGTCGAGCACGACGGTGCCGGTGGCGGGGGCCGAGGCGCCGTTGTGCACCACGTTGATCCGCACCAGCGAGACCGGGTAGTCGAGCACGCCGTCGTCGTTGCCGAGGTGGGTGTTCGCGGCGGGCGACCGGAGGTCGATCGTCGCGGTCGTCCACCGGCTGAGGCTCATCGCGTCGACGCGGTAGAAGAACATCTCGCCGGTGGCGTCGCGCAGCTTGAGGAACACGGTGTTCCAGCTGCTGTCGCCGAGCAGGTCGACCTTGAGCGCGGTCGCGGGCTGCGTCAGCAGCGGCACCGGAGTCGTCGCGGTCTCGATCTCGGCGTCGGCGCGGGAGAGGTCGTAGGAGATCTTCAGCGCGCCCGAACCCTCGGTGCGGGTGGCCGAGGTCGAGGGGGTCGCGGTGCCGGCGGCCTGCACCCAGTCGGTCCCGGCGGAGTCGAAGGACTGCGCGAGGCTCGCGTCCGCGTCGATCTCCGCAAGGGTCAGCAGGAGCGGGATCCCGCTGCGGGTGGCGTTCGAGGCGAGGACGCCGTCGTCCGTCCCGTCCTGCGAGAAGACGCCGCTGACGTCGCCGCGCATGCGGGTCCCGGAGTCGTCCGAGCCGTCCCAGGTCAGGGTGACCGGGCCGGCCGCGGCCGCACGCCCGGTGATCGTCTTCACGCGCCCCTCCTTGTCGCGCAGCTCGAGGCGGTGGTCGCCCGGGCCTGCCGCGGTGAAGGAGAACGAGGTGGTCGCCGAGGCGCCGGGGGTGAAGAACGCGGTCGCGGCCGTCGGCAGCGACCAGCCGGTGGCGAGGGTGCGCAGGTTGTCGAGCACGACGGTCCCGGTGGCGGGCTGGCTGCCGTTGCGCACGATGATCACGCCGGAGAGCTTCACCGGGAAGTCGAGCACCTGGTCGCCGTCGCCGCCCTCGATCAGCGCGGCCGGAGCGGTGAGGTCGACGTCGATCGTCGCCCACGCCGTCGAGCGCATCGCGTCGAGCCGGTAGGTGAAGGTCTCGCCCGAGGCGTCGCGGAGGCGCGTGTAGACGGTGTTGTAGGTGCCGTCGCCCTTGAGGTCGATCCGGAGCGACGAGGCCGGCTTCGCGATCACGGTCGCGGGGGTGCTCTGCACCGTCTCGACCAGGCCCGACGAGACGTCGTAGTCGATCCGCTGGGCGTAGGAGCCCTGGGTCTTCTGCGCGCTGGTGCGCGAGACCGCCGCCGAGCCCATCGCGACGCTCCAGCCCGACGCCGCACCCTCGAAGCCCTCGACCACGCTGGTCGTCGACGGCTGCGCCGCGGCGACGGTCAGCAGGGTCGGAGTCGCCGAGCGGGTCCGCGACGCGGAGAACTGCCCGTCCGGGGTCGAGTCCTGCAGGAAGGTGCTGCGGATCGGGCCGTCCATCTCCTGTCCGTCGTCGGCCTTCCCGTCCCACTGCACGGCGGTCTCGCCGGGCTCCGCGAGGGTGCCGGTGAGGGAGCGGCTGCGGCCGGTGCCGTCGCGGAGGACGATCATCCAGTCGCCGGCCGTGGCGGCCGAGAACGCGAGGCTCGCGACTCCGCCCTCCGACGGCACGAGGAACTCGGTGTCGGCGACGGGCATCGTCCACCGGCTGCTCACCGCGCGCAGGTTGTCGAGCACGAGCGAGCCGGTGGCGGACTGCTCGCCGTTGCGCACGACGTAGAAGCCGGTCAGCGTCAGCGGCATGTCGAGCACGGAGTCGGCGTTGCCCCCCTCAGCGAGCACCGGGTCCTGGGTGAGGTCGATGGGCACCGTGGTCCACGTGGTCTGCCGCATCGCGTCCATCCGGTAGGTGAACGCCTCGCCGCTCGCGTCGGTGACGCGGAGGTAGACCGTGTTGTAGCTGCCGTCGCCCTTGAGGTCGACCTTCAGCCCCGTGACCGGGCCGGTGGCGACGTCGAGCGGAGCGGTCCGCGTGATGCCGGCCATGCCGTCGGTGAGGTCGTAGTCGACGGCGAGCGCGTCGGTGCCCTCGGTGCCGGCCGCGCCGCCCCCGGCCGCGGAGGCGCGGCGCAGGGTGGCGGATCCGGTGGCGACTCCCCAGCCGGCGTCTCCGCCGTCGAAGGCCTCGACCACCGAGGTCGCGTCGGGGTCGTCGGCCGCGGCCAGGGTGAGCAGGAACGGGACGCCGGTCGTCGTCGCGGCGCCGAGGGAGCCGTCGGCCGAGTCGTCCTGGCGGAGCACCGCGCGCACGTCGCCGGTCATCGCGGCTCCGGAGTCGTCGCGTCCGTCCCAGTCGACGGCGACGGGACCCGCCGCGGCGGCCGTGCCGGTGAGGGTGCGCGAGAGCCCGGCGGCGTCCGCGAGCCGCAGCTCCCAGTCGCCCGCGGATCCGGCGTCGAAGGAGAGCGCGGCGCTCGCCCCGGCGGCGAGGTAGGTCGACGCGGTGACGGGGAGGGTCCAGCCGGTGGTGTCCGCGCGCAGGTCGTCGAGGGCGAACGTGCCGGTCGGCGGCTGCTCGCCGTTGCGGACCACGAGGACGCCGGCCACGGTGAGCGGCGCGTCCATGACTCCGTTGCCGTCGCCGCCGTCGCGGGCCACCGGCTCCGCGGTCAGGTCCACGGTGAGCGTCTGCCACTGGGTCGAGCGCATCGCGTCGACGCGGTGCACGAAGGTCTCGCCGCTCGTGTCGCGGACCCGCAGGTAGACGGTGTTGTAGGAGCCGTCGCCGCGGAGGTCGACCGTCAGGGACGAGGCGGGCGCGGGGATGACGGGCGCCTGCAGCGGGTCGAAGCCGAGCTCGGCGAGCCCCCCGGTGACGTCGTACGAGACCTCGAGCGACGAGTCGCCCTCCGTGCTGTCGTCGGAGACGGCCGTGGAGGCCGTGCCGGTCACCGTCGTGAGCGCGGGCGAGCCGCTCTCGAAGCCCGTCACGGGAGTGGTCCCGGGAGTCGCGGCCGACGCGGCGCTCGGCGCCGTGAGCAGGCCCGCGACGAGGGCGGCGGTGACGAGGAGGACTGTTCGGGCACGGGACATGGGGGCACTCCGCTGGGCGTCGGATCGAGGATCGAACGCTCGCCTGGGGGTGATGGCGAGCCGGCCGCATCGACGACCTGCGCGTCACGCTAGGACCGGCGGAGGTACCCGGACGGGCGCGGAGGAAAGCTCGATTCGCCCGCACTCGAAGAGGGGTGGCGGGCCGGGGCGGATCCCCTCGGGCGATATCACGAGGGCCGATCCGCGCGCCAGCCCTCGCAGAGAGGGCAGACGGGGCGCTGAGAGGAACGCTATCCCGTGCGGCGCCGGAGCGCACGCCTCACTTCGTTCGAGTGCTCTCAGGTCCAGTCGAGAGCGGAGCGCTCGGCCCAGTAGCGGGCCGGATCCACGGCGAGCGCCGGGAGATCCGCGAGCTCCACAGGCTGCGCGCGCAGGTTGGCCCGCAGCTGCTCCGGAGTCGCCGCGCCGCTCAGCACGACGTCGGTCCAGGGCTGCGCGAGGGCGGCCCCCAGGGCGACGGCGTCCGGCGCGGCGCCGGCGTGCTCGATCGGGTGCGCCACGAGCCTCCCGTTGGCGAGGGCCTCCTTGACCACCACCAGCCAGCCGTCGTCGTGCGCGGCGGCGAGCGCCCGGCCCGCGGACTGCTCGAGCGGGTTCCAGGTGCTCTGGACCGCGCTGAACGGCGACTCCGGGATCGCGCGGGCGAGCTCGATCACGCGCGCCTGCTCGGGTCCGCTGGTGGAGAGGCCGACGCGCACTCCGGAGCCGGCGAGGCCGCGCAGGCGGTCCAGCAGCGGGCGGTCGGTGAGGGCCGGGCTCTCGGGAGTGATCGAGTGGACGAGGTAGGAGTCGGGCGCCGAGCCGAGCGCGTCGAGCGTGAGCGGCCACTGGCGGTCGAGCATCGCGACCGAGTGCTCCTTGCGCTCGTGCACCGGCGCATCCATCGCCCACCCGCCGACGTACTCGTAGCCCCACTTCGACTCGATCGTGAGCGCCGCCCGCCGCTCCGGATGCCGGGCGAGCCAGCCGCCGAGGAACTCCTCCGCCCGCCCGTAGGAGCGCGCGGCGTCGAGGAAGCGGACGCCGGCGTCCCACGCCGCGTCGAGCAGCAGGTGCGTGCGCTCGCGCAGCGCGTCGACGCTCCGCTCGGCCGCGGGGCCGAGGTCGTCGTCGCGCCCTGCCGTGATGTACGCCGGCCGGCCCACGGCCGCCAGCCCGATCCCGAAGCGCTGCATCCCGCCCACGGTACGCCCGTCCCGGAGCTCCGGCAGCCGCTAGCGTCGAGCGGTGACCTCAGCCCTCGACCGCAGCATCCTCCGGCTCGCCGTCCCGGCGCTGGGCTCGCTGGTCGCCGAGCCGCTGTTCCTGCTCACCGACTCCGCCCTGGTCGGCCACCTCGGCGCCGTCCCGCTCGCCGGGCTCGCGCTGGGCGGCACGGTGCTGCAGACGATCGTCGGCCTGATGGTCTTCCTCGCGTACAGCACCACTCCGCGGGTCGGCCGGGCCCTCGGCGAGGGCGACGAGCGGAGGGCCGTGGCGGCCGGGATCGACGGCGGCTGGCTGGCCCTGCTCCTCGGCGCCGGCATCGCCGTGGTGGGCGCGCTCACCGCTCCGGCCGTCGTGGCGCTCTTCGGCGCGGAGCCGGCGGTGGCCGAGGCGGGCGTGCGGTACCTGGCGGTGAGCATGGCCGGGATCCCCGCCATGCTCGGCGTCTTCGCGCTCACCGGGCTCCTCCGCGGCTTCCAGGACACCCGCACTCCGCTGGTGATCGCGGCCGGAGGATTCGCCCTCAACGCCGCTCTCAACGCCGTGCTGATCTACCCGGCCGGCCTGGGGATAACCGGCTCCGCACTGGGGACGGTGATCGCGCAGTGGGCCATGCTCGCGGCCTACGCGGGAGTCGCGCTGCGGCTCGCCCGGAGGGTCGGCGCGCCGCTGCGGCCGCACCTCGCGGGCCTGGCCTCGTCCGCGGGATCCGGCGGCTGGATGCTGCTGCGCACCGCGAGCCTCCGCGCGGCGATCCTGCTCGCGGTCGCGACCGCCACCTCGCTCGGGGCGGAGGAGCTGGGCGCCTTCCAGGTGGCGATGACGCTGTTCTCGACGGTCGCCTTCGCCCTCGACGCGGTCGCGATCGCCGCACAGGCGCTGCTGGGCCGCCTCCTCGGCGCGGGCGACGCCGAGCAGGCCCGCGCCGTCACGAAACGCTGTGTGACCTGGGGAATCGGTGCGGGTGCAGTGCTCGGCGCGCTGGTCACCGGTCTGAGCGGTGTCCTGCCGTACGTCTTCTCGAGCGACCCGGAGGTGCTGCGGCTGCTGCCCGCGGCGATCGCCGTCGTGGGCCTCACCGCTCCGCTCGGCGGCTACGTCTTCGTGCTCGACGGCGTGCTGATCGGCGCCGGCGACGGCCGCTACCTGGCGCTCAGCGGCCTCGCGAACCTCGCCGTCTTCGTCCCGCTCGCCCTGCTCGCCCCCGCCGCGCCCGCCGAGTGGCGCCTCCTCGCGCTCTGGCTCGCCTTCGCCGTCGGCTTCCTCGGCGCCCGCGCGGTCACTCTCGGGCTCCGGGTCCGCAGCGACGTCTGGCTCCGCTGACCGCACTCCTCCCCTGTGGAGAAGCCTGTGGACAACTCCGGTCAGCGCGGCGGTGCGCTGGTGTTCCCGCGGTGGAAGACGGCGTGGAAGCAGACCGCCTCCGCCTCCTCGTCGGCCAGGAGCGCGACCGCGGCCCGTCCCGCCGCACGGCCCTTCTCGACCGCGGGCTGGGCCATCGTCGTGAGGTCGTACTCGGCCGCGAGACCGGGCACCTGCACGCCGTCGAAGCCGACCACCGAGAGGTCCTCGGGCACGCGCAGCCCGCGCTCCTCCGCCGCGAGGATCACACCCGCGGCCAGCAGATCGCTCTGCGCGACGACCGCGGTCGGCGGCTCCGCCCCCTCGAGCAGCGTGCGGCCCGCGGCGACGCCCTCGTCGACCGAGCTCGCTGCGGCGGCGACGACCGACGCGTCCGGGAAGACGTCCTGCACGCCGAGGAGGCGGTCGACCGGAGTGATGCTGGGGCTCGAGCGCCAGCCGGCCGGGATCGCGCCGCGGCGGCGGTCCTTCGCGAACGGGAGCGAGACCACCGCGACCCGCTCGTGGCCGAGCTCGCGCAGGTGCTCCGCGAGGGTGCGGCTGGCCTCGCGGTTGTCGAGCGAGATCACGGCGCCGCCCAGCTCCGAGAGGCCCTCGACCACGACGACCGGCACCCCCCGGCGACGCAGCACGGCGACGGAGTCGTCGACCGACGGGCTGCAGCCGACCAGGATCATCGCGTCGACCGGGGCCGTCGCCAGCAGGCCCGCGCCGTCGCCGGTCTCGGTGAGCAGCAGGATCCCGGCGTCGACCCCGCCGAGCACGTCGGCGATCCCGTCGAGCATGGCGATCTTGATCGGGTCGCGGAACGCGTGCAGCATCCGCTCGTCCACGACGACCCCCACGATCCCCGAGCGGCCGCGGCGGAGCGAGCGCGCCCGCGGGTCGGGACCGGCGTAGTCGAGCTCGGACGCCGCGCGCAGCACCCGCTCCTTCGTGGCCTCCGAGACGGGGCCGGAGCCGCTGAAGACCAGCGAGGCGGTGGAGGGGGACACTCCGGCCCGGCTCGCGACGCGGGCGAGCGTCGGCCGGGGGCTCTTGCGGGGTTCCACGTTCCTCCTCGTGGGGGCGGCGCGCTCGTCGTCGGTTGACCGTCCCCGGGGTTCCGGATAGCTTAGACCGGCTCGCTTCGAATCGATTCGACCGTGCCTCTCGATCCGGTGTCCGGATCCCGCCCGCACCAGGAGAACCGCCATGACCTCGACGTCCGCGCTCACGCGCCCGCAGCTGGTCGCCTGGCGCAACGCCGTCTTCACGATCTTCGTCCTCAGCGGGATCTCCATCGCCACCTGGGTCTCGCGCACCCCCGCCATCCGTGACGAGCTCCAGCTCTCGACCGCCGGAGTGGGCCTGCTGATCCTCTCGATGTCGATCGGCGCGATCGTCGGACTCGCGTTCTCGACGCCGGTCATGGGCGCGATCGGCGCCCGGCGCGGCATGGCGCTCGGCCTCACCGTCTCGGCGGCGGGGCTCGCGGTGCTGGGCGTCTCGGCCGACGTCATCGGCGTCCTCCCCGCGGCCTTCGCCGGCATGGCGATGCTCGGCTTCGGCAACGGAGCGGTCGACGTGATGATGAACGTCGAGGGAGCGGCCAACGAGAAGGCCTTCGGCAAGACGCTCCTGCCGCTGTTCCACGCCTTCTTCAGCCTCGGCACCGTGGCCGGCGCGCTGATCGGCGCGGGCGCCTCCGCCCTGGCCGTGCCCGTCGCCGTCCACCTCGGCGCGATCGCCGTGGTGATCGCCGTGACCGCGGTGATCGCGATCCGCTTCGTCCCGGTCCGCGAGGAGCTCGACACCTCCGGCGCGGCGACCACGGTGAAGCCGCCGGTCCGCGAGCGCGTCGCCGCCTCCCTCGGCGTCTGGCGCGACGGCCGCCTCGTCCTCATCGGCCTGATCATGCTGGGCATGGCCTTCGCCGAGGGCTCCGCGAACGACTGGCTGACCCTGGCGATGGTCGACGGCCACGGCACCGACAAGACGACCGCCGCCGTCGTGTTCGGCGTGTTCGTCGCCGCCATGACCGTCGGACGCGTGATCGGCGGACCCGTGCTCGACCGCTTCGGCCGCGTCCCGGTGCTGCGCGCCTCCGCCGGGCTCGCGATCGTCGGCATCCTGCTGTTCATCCTCGCCCCGGTCGACGCGCTCGTCGTCGTCGGCGCGGTCGCCTGGGGTCTGGGCTGCTCGCTCGGCTTCCCGGTGGGCATGTCGGCCGCGGCGGAGGGGCCGCACTCGGCCGCCCGTGTCAGCGCGGTGGCGATGCTCGGCTACGTCGCGTTCCTGGTCGGACCGCCGGCGATCGGCTTCCTCGGCGAGCACTACGGCCTGCTGAACGCCCTCTTCCTGGTTCTGGCCCTGGTGGTCGTGGCCGGGCTCGCCTCCCCCGCCGCCCGCAGCCGACGGAGCTGACCGCCCCGCTCCACGCGCCTCCGCAAGCCCCCGTGCGGCCCGGGCGCCCCGACGCGCCTCCCCCTAGGCTTCCCAGGACGGCGGCGGAGGGGGAGCGGATGCGGTACCGAGCGCGCGACGGCGCCCTGCTCCACGTCGACGAGCACGGAGCCGGTCAGGGGCGGCCCCTGGTGGTCGTCCCCGGCGAGCCGGAGCGCCACCCCTCCTACCTCGGCTCGTTCGCCTCGATCGCCTGCACGCGCCGCGTCCTCGTGCTGCACCCGCGCGGAGTGGGCGGCTCCGCGGAGCTGCCTCCCGCTCCCCCGGCCACGACGGCCGCCGACGTGGAGGACCTGCGCCGTCACCTCGGCGTCGACGAGCTCGATCTCGCCGCGCACGACTCCGGATGCCGCGCCGTCCTGCTCGCCGCCGTGGACGCGCCCGAGCGCATCGCCCACCTGCTCCTGATCGCCCCCGGCACCGCCTGGCTCGGGATCGACGACCGGGCTGCCGGTCACACGACTCCCGCCGGCTCCGACGACACCGCGGCGATCCGCGACGCTCTGCAGCGCCTCGACTGCCCCGCCGTCGTCCTCGGCGGCGAGGACGATCCGGTGACGGGCGTCGCCGCTCTGGAGGCGCTCACCGCGCTCCTGCCGCAGGCGAGCCTGGCCGTCATCGAGTCGAGCGGCCACCACCCGTGGGCGGAGGCGCCGGCCGAGTTCGCGGTCGCGCTGCGCGCCTCGCTCTCGGTGCCGCCGCCCGCTCCTCCGCTCGGCCGCCGGCCTCCCGTCGCCGCGCACTGAGCCGGGAGCCCGCCGGAGCCGCGCCGTCTATCCTCGACGGGTGCGTCTCGTCATCGCGCGCTGCTCCGTCGACTACACCGGCCGTCTCAGCGCCCACCTCCCGCTCGCCACCCGCCTCCTGCTCGTCAAGGCCGACGGGAGCGTCCTCATCCACTCCGACGGCGGCTCCTACAAGCCGCTGAACTGGATGAGCCCGCCCTGCACGCTGATCACGGGCGAGCCCGACGAGGAGGCGCGCACCGCGGGAGTGACGCAGCAGTGGACCGTCGCGCACCGCAAGACCGGCGACGCTCTCGTCGTCTCGATCCACGAGGTGCTGCACGATTCGGCGCACGAGCTCGGCGTCGATCCGGGACTCGTGAAGGACGGAGTGGAGTCGCATCTCCAGCGCCTTCTCGCCGAGCAGATCGGCCTCCTCGGAGAGGGGCACACTCTCGTCCGGCGCGAGTACATGACCGCGATCGGCCCGGTCGACATCCTCGCCCGCGATTCCTCGGGAGCCGCCGTCGCCGTCGAGATCAAGCGCCGCGGCGAGATCGACGGAGTCGAGCAGCTCACCCGCTATCTCGAGCTGATGAATCGCGATCCGCACCTCTTCCCGGTGACGGGAGTCTTCGCCGCTCAGGAGATCAAGCCGCAGGCGCGGACTCTCGCCGAGGACCGCGGAATCCGCTGCGTGGTGCTCGACTACGAGGCCATGCGCGGCACCGACGACTCCCACACGCGCCTGTTCTGACAGGCACGGCGACAGGCACGGCGAAGGCCCCCGCGATCGGATCACGGGGGCCTTCCGCTCACCGGGCGCGAGGCCCGGGAATGCCGCGTCTCACCGGGCCGAGAGCCCGGCGGCCGCTACTTGTGGGCGGCCTGGTAGGCGGCCTGGACCTCGGAGGGGATGCGTCCGCGGTCGGAGACGGGGTGGCCGTTGGCGTTCGCCCACTCGCGGATGGCCTTGAGCTGCTTGGGGTCGCTCTTGGAGGCGGTCGCGACGCTCGTGGCGGCCGCGGGGCGCGAGCCGACGCGGCGGGCGCTCGAGACGAACTTCTCGAGCGCCGAGTGGAGCTCGGCGATGTTGTCGGGGCCGAGATCGATCTCGTAGTTGGCGCCCTCGATGCTGAAGCGGACGGTACCGCCGTCACCGGAATCGATAAGGGTTCCGTCGATATCGTCGACAAGCGTGATCTTCTGGGCCACTTTTCCTCCTGGAGTTCGCGGGACCGGACTGTCTCGACCCGGACCGGGAGAGACATTACCCCCTTTCACAATCGAGTGCGCCATGAATGGCGCCATTCGTCCCTTTCTCGCGCCATGTCGAGGGGAATGTTCAGGATAAGCGGAGGCAATCACGGCGGAATCGAGCTGTTCGCCACCAGCCGTCGAATAGAGGACACGGTGTCCGCAGACGGCCGTAACGATTCCGGACACCGATCGCGCGCATTCCCGGGAACCGGTCCCGGCGATTCCGATCACGCCCCGGTCTTCGTTAGCGTGGAGCCATGGCACGACGAGGCGGACCCCCTGCACGCCCGGCGCGACCCGGTCCGTACCGCAATGCGGAGGCTCGGGAAGCACTGGAGGCGCTCGTCGCCGCTCCCACCGCCGAGGCCGTCGACCGGCTGCTCGAGGCCTGCCTCGACGGCTCCCTCGTGGTCGACGTCACGGGCTCCCAGCCCGGAGGCGTGCCGCACGTCCGCACCGTCGCGACGACCACCGGGGAGCAGGTCCTGCCGCTGTTCACCTCCACGGACGAGGTGCGCACCGCGGTCCCCCGGCAGCAGCATCCGCGGGTGCAGATGCTGGTCCTTCCCGGACGCGAGGCCTTCGCGCTGATCCGCACCGCCGACTTCGTCGCCGTGCAGCTCGACCCCGGCTCGATCGCCCAGGTCGTCACCCGTTCGTTCGTCGAACGGGCTCTGGACGCCGAACGGCCGTAGAGTGTGGCCCCCGGCGGGGCAGCGCCGGCGTCACCCCGTCCTCCGAGGTCAGGAGCCCGCCATGTCCGACACGACCCTCGCCGCCACCGGCCTCGACGCGCGAGCCGGCACCTGGTCCTGCATCCTGTTCGACCTCGACGGCACGATCACCGACTCGGCCCCCGGCATCACCGGCACCCTCGTCGAGACCTTCGTCGAGCTGGGCCGCCCCGTTCCCGCTCCGGCCGAGCTGCTGGCCTACGTCGGCCCTCCGCTGCTCGAGGCGTTCCGCGAGCTCGGCGGGATGACCGTCGAGGAGGCACAGGCCGCGCTCGTGGTCTACCGCCGCCGCTACAACGCGGGCGGGCTGTTCGACTCCTCGGTCTACCCGGGGCTGCCCGAGGTGCTCGCGCGCATCGCCGAGGCCGGCGTGCCGCTCTCGCTCGCGACCTCCAAGCCGGAGTCGGCGGCCACGCGCATCCTCGAGCACTACGGCCTGGCGCAGTACTTCACGGTGATCTGCGGCGCCTCCGAGGACGAGGTCCGCAGCGCCAAGGCCGACGTCGTGGAGGAGGCGCTGCGCCGGCTCCGCGAGCTCGGCGTCGACCTCTCGGCGCCGGTGATGGTGGGCGACCGCGAGCACGACGTGCAGGGCGCCGCCGCCCACGGCGTGCCGACGATCATGGTCGAGTGGGGCTACGGATCGCCGCTCGAGGCGGTCGGGACGATCGCGCTGGTGTCCGGCGCCGAGGAGCTCGCGGACCTCCTGCTCCCGTGACCTGCGTACGATGAGGGCATGACTGGTCTGGGCGTCGTCCTCTCGTTCGTGCTGTTCCTCGGCGGGATCCTCGTTCTCGGCAACTCGTTCCTGCTGCCCGACATCGCCGGATTCCTCTTCGTCGGCGGCATCCTGATGATCTCGGGATCGCTCGCCGTCGCGTTCCACGTCCTGCCGAAGTCGCAGTAGCCGGGTCGCTCTGAGCGGCCGCCTCCGCGGCTCGCCGCTCCGCTCACCCCAGCGTGCTCGCGTCGAGGTTGACGACTGCATTGATGTAGACCGCCTCGCCGGCTCCGGCGATCGTCGGGTTCATCCGGAGCAGCTGCTGCACCGGGATCCCGAAGCGCTGCGCGATGTCGAAGAACGTGTCGTCCTGCACCACGGTGTAGCTCACGATGTCCCCCTCCCCATCGCGGGTCGGCTCGCCGTTCGCCCCGGGAACCGCGCCGTTGTCGACCGCGAAGGCGGTCTCGGGGATGTCCGGCGTCGCGTTCGGCGTGAACGTGACCGTCGCCTCGGGGACCGGCGCGAAGACCGTGGCCGTCGCTTGCGGGAGCGCCGCCGTGACGGTCGGGTCCGGCACCGGAGTCGGCGTCGCCGTGGCGAACACGGTGACCGTGACCGTGGGAGCCGGAGCGGGCGCCGAGCACCCCGCGAGCGCGAGCACCCCGGCCAGTGCCGTCGCTCCGATGACCGTCCTGCGCATGTCCCCCGCCCTCCGCGCGCCCCGCGGCGCCCGCTCCACCCTAGGAGACGGGGCGGCCGGCGGCACGTGCTATCGCAGGAGGCCGGTGCTGCGGATCCACCGTCGTGCGGGGAGCCCTGTGGTCGTCCGGGACGGGTCGGCCTCGCCGGGACCGGGTCAGGACGGGGGCTCGGGGAGCAGGCGCAGCCCGCCGCCGCTGTTCGCCGCGTCCATCAGGAGCTCGACCCAGGTCGGGTTGATCGTCGGCTGCCGGCTCCCCGCGAAGTGGAACTGCAGGGCGATGTTCGGGTTCATCCAGAAGGAGTGGCGGCCGCGCGCACCCTCGGGCATCGAGTCGAGGGTGAGGCTGAAGCGCTCGTCGCGTCGGAACTTCGCGTAGATCACGATCTGGAGGTGGGCCAGGGTCCGGTCCTCGATCTCGATGACGGCGGGAGGAGTGCCGTAGAGGAATTGACCCATGCCGCCAGACTATAGGCCCCTCGGCTTATTACTAGTCCGTCTAGCTATTTCGCCGCGGAGGGTTCCGCCGGGTCGGCTTCGTCCGTATCGTGCCCGTCGCCGTGCTCCGCGTCGATCTCGTCGACGGCCGCGCTCATCCGGCGGAGGAAGTTGACGACGACCTCGGCCTCGGGGGCGTCCAGGTCCTCGGCGATCTCGAGCATCCGGCGGTGCATCTCCTGGAGCGTGGCGCGCACCTCGTCATCGCTGTCGACGGTCGCCTCCACGACGATCCCGCGCCGGTCGGTCGGGTTGGGCTTGCGCACGAGGTGGCCGCTGCGGACCAGGCGGTCGATGAGGACCGTGGTCGACGCGGACGAGATGGAGAGGTGCGAGGCCAGATCCTTGCCGGTCACCAGCTCGCCCTTGCGCTGCTGGCGGAGCAGGTACTGGATGGCGATCAGGTCCGTCTCGCCCATCGCCATCCGCTCGCGCGTGCGGCGGCGCATCGAGACCTCGGAGACGCGGTACGTGCGCATGGCGCTCAGCACCTCGACAGCGCGGCGGGTGGACGACTCGTCCGGGTACCAGTACCCGGCGCCGCTCCGCAGGCTCGTGTCGCTCATCCGCACATCCTAGACCGGCTGATCACCAGGCCGTCTAGCGAGTCGCCCGCGCCTACGCTGGACCGGTGACCGCCACCCTCGTCGCCAAGGGCCTCTCCGGAGGCTATGCGCACCGCACCCTGTTCGACGGACTCGACCTGACGGTCGCCCCCGGGGACGTGGTGGGCGTCGTCGGGGCGAACGGAGCCGGCAAGTCGACGCTCCTGCGCATCCTCGCCGGCGAGACGGCTCCGCTCGAGGGCTCCGTCGTTCTCTCGCCGGGCGACGCCTTCGTCGGCTGGCTGCCGCAGGAGCACGAGCGCCGCGAGGGCGAGACCGTGGCCGGCTACATCGCGCGCCGCACCGGCTGCGCCGAGGCCTCCGCCGAGCTCGACGCCGCCGCCGCCGCCCTGGCCGACCCCGATCCCGACGGCTCGATCGCCGACCGCTACGCCCTCGCACTCGACCGCTGGCTCGCGAGCGGCGCGGCCGACCTCGACGAGCGCACCCCGGTCGTCCTGGCCGACCTGGGCCTGTCGCTCGGAGCCGCGGCCGCCTCCTCGACGATGACCTCCCTCTCCGGCGGGCAGGCGGCGCGGGTGGGCCTCGCGGCACTGCTGCTCTCGCGCTTCGACGTGGTGCTGCTCGACGAGCCGACCAACGACCTCGACCTCGACGGCCTGGAGCGCCTGGAGGCCTTCGTCCGTGGACTCCGCGGCGGCGCGGTCCTCGTGAGCCACGATCGCGAGTTCCTCGCCCGCAGCGTGACCCGCGTGCTCGAGCTCGATCTCGCGCAGGGCACCAACCGGGTCTACGGAGGCGGCTACGACGCGTTCCTGGAGGAGCGCGAGACCGCGCGCCGCCAGCGCCGCGAGAAGTACGAGGACTTCGCCGAGCAGAAGGCCGACCTGGTCTCCCGCGCCCGCACCCAGCGGGAGTGGTCGAGCCAGGGCGTGCGCAACGCGATGAAGAAGGCCCCCGACAACGACAAGATCCGCCGCAAGGCCTCGGCGGAGTCGAGCGAGAAGCAGGCGCAGAAGGTGCGCCAGATGGAGAGCCGGATCGCGCGGCTCGAGGAGGTCGAGGAGCCGCGCAAGGAGTGGCAGCTCACCTTCACGATCGGCAGCGCCCCGCGCTCGAGCTCGGTCGTCTCGACGCTGAACGGCGCGGTCGCCCGCCGCGGCGCCTTCACGCTCGGGCCGGTGTCGCTCCAGGTCGACGCGGGCGACCGGATCGGCATCACCGGGCCCAACGGCTCCGGCAAGTCGACGCTGCTGTCGCTCCTCCTCGGCCGCGCCGAGCCGGAGGAGGGCGGCGCCTCCCTCGGAGCGAGCGTGGCGATCGGCGAGATCGATCAGGCCCGCGGGATGCTCGCCGCCGAGGTGCCGCTCGCGGACGCGTTCGAGGCGCTGGTGCCCGAGTGGCCGACCGCCGAGGTCCGCACGCTGCTGGCGAAGTTCGGGCTGAAGGCCGACCACGTCGGCCGCCGCGTCGGCGAGCTCTCGCCGGGCGAGCGGACGCGGGCCGCCCTGGCGCTCCTCCAGGCCCGCGGCACGAACCTCCTGGTGCTCGACGAGCCGACCAACCACCTCGACCTCGTCGCCATCGAGCAGCTGGAGGAGGCGCTCGAGGCGTACGAGGGCACACTGCTGCTGGTCACCCACGACCGGCGGATGCTCGAGACGGTGCAGCTGACGCGGCACTGGCACGTCGAGGCGGGCGTCGTCACGGAGGCGTGACGCCCGCCGCCGCGTCAGTCCCCGGAGGCGCGGGCCGCCTCGTCCTCGCGCCAGCCGGCCTCCTTCTGCACGTACTCGTTGTCGGCGAACTCCGCGAAGTCGCTCTCGTCGGTGATCCGGCGCACCTCGAGGCGGTTGCCGGGCACCAGGGGGCAGCGCAGCGCCCACTCGCGGGCCTGCTCCTTGGAGTCGACCCCGATGATCCAGAAGCCGTTGAAGAGCGACTCGGTCGGGCCGTAGGCGCCGTCGACGACGGTCGGCGGCTCGGAGGAGAAGTCGACCACGAAGCCGGAGGAGGCGACGTCGTCGGCCAGGCCGTCGCCCGAGAGCAGCACGCCCGCCTCGATCATCGCCTCGTTGTACTGCCCCATCCGGGTGATGATCTCGTCGAACGGGATGGAGGCGTAGGCCTCCTTCGCCGCATCGGTCGCGCGCATGATCAGCATGTACTTCATCGGGTCTCCCTGAGGTCGGTGCGCGGGGGCGCACCGCTCACTCTGGCGCGTCGCGGGCACGAGCGGAACAGCGGGGCCGGAGGCGCATCGTCCTCGGCGCGGCCGTCAGCCGCAACCCCCGCGCAGACCCTCGCCGAGCGGCGGAGACTGGCGACGGCCCGTTGCTCGACGGGCGCTCATCGACGGAAGGAACGACCCCATGGTGGATCTCGGAGGACTCGCGGACAAGGCGAAGAACGCCGCGAGCAGCGACAAGGGCGAGGAGCTGACCGACAAGGGACTCGACAAGGCGGGCGACGCCGCCGACTCCGCGACCGGCGGGAAGTTCGCCGGGCAGGTCGACAAGGCCCAGGAGGCCGGCGACCAGCACGTCGGCAACGACTGACCCCCGGGGCGGCCCTTCCGCGCTGTCGCGGAGGGCCGCCCGTCCGTCAGTCCCGGTCGCCCAGCCCGACGAGCAGCGCCCGCACCACGGCGACGGAGCGATCGGCCGCGTCGTCGACGTGCGCCTCGAACTCGCCGGGGGCGCAGAGGTCCGAGATCCCGCGGACCGAGACGAACGGCAGCCCGTGCACGTGCGCCGTCTGCGCGAGCGCGACCGATTCCATGTCGGTGGCGAGCGCGCCGGGGAAGTCGCTCCGCACGCGGTCCACGTGGGCGCTGGAGACGAAGACGTCGCTCGAGACGATCAGGCCGCGGCGCACCTCCGGCCCCCCGGGCAGCTCGAGCTCCGCGGCGAGCGCCGCGTCGTCCCCGGAGTAGCGGGCGGGCATCCCCGGGACCTGCCCGAGCGCGTAGCCGAACGCCCGCGCATCGGCGTCGGTCTGCACGTACTCGGCGCCGATCACGACCTCGCCCACGCGGACGTCGGCGCCCAGGCCGCCGGCGGTCCCCGCGCTCACCACGAGCGGCCGGGAGCCGGCCTCCCGCAGGATCGCTGCGGTGAGACCGCCGGCCGCGTTGACGAGGCCGATGCCCGTGCGGACGAGCAGCACCGCTCGGGAGTCGAGCTCGAGCTCCCACTGCAGGGCGTTGCCGACGGCGCGCGGCTCGGAGGCGCTGGTCGCGGCGGCGAGGAACGGCGCGGCCTCCTCGTCCATCGCGACCAGGACGATCGCCGTGCTCACGCGGTGACCGTCTCCCACTCCGAGCGGTGCGCGAGGAACGTGCGCGCCGCCTCCTGCGCCCCCTCGAGGGAGTGGTTGGCGCCCCAGCCGCACTGGGTCTCGTTGGCGGCCGGGACCTCGTCGGCCTCGGTGATGTCCTGGAGCGTCGCCTCGACCAGGCCGAGCACCTCGGAGAGCTCGGGCTCGCCCGAGAGGAGCAGGTAGAAGCCGGTCTGGCAGCCCATCGGCGAGAAGTCGATCACGCGGTCGGAGTGGTTGCGGGACTTCTCGGCGAACAGGTGCTCGAGCGAGTGCACGGTGGGCATCTCGAGGTGCCCGCGGTTGGGCTGGGTGAAGCGCACGTCGTACTTGACGAGGTGGTCGCCTCCGGGCAGCGTCTTCGCGTCGGCGAGGCGCACGTACGGCGCGGCGACGGTGCGGTGGTCGAGGTTGAACGACTCGACGTTCATGCGCGGCTGATCCACGGTGGTCTCCTTCGCTGGGGGTCCCTCCATTGTCCTCCGCTCCGCGGAGCAGAGGCGGACCCCGGCGGATCCCGCTGCTTCTCCTCCGGGGCTGCGCCCGGATGCGAGGACGGAACGGAGATCCCCGATCGACCGGGCGGAGGGTGGCCGGAGCGGGGCGGCCGTACGCGGGCGGGTAGCCGAGGGCCGTCGAGCCGTCGTTCGCAGTCGTCTTCCCGGTCGTCGTTCCTCCTCCTCGGCGTGCGGGGCGGCGTCCTCGGTCCACTCGACCACGGACTGGTCGGGCACGGAGAGCCAGCGTGCCGTCGCGCCCGACGCGGCGGGGACCCGGGCCCCTGAGCACTGGAGAACGGGCCGCTCCGGTCCCTGGGGAGGAGCCTCGGCCGCTCCTCAGAACAGGTCCGCGAAACCCATCGCGACGAGGTTGTCGTGCGAGATCCGCAGGCAGTCGAGCGCGCTCCGCCCGTAGCGCTCGTCCTGCTCGACGAGGAGGTGGTCGACGCCGAGCGCGAGGCTCGTCCCGATGATCCCCGGGAAGTCGAGATTGCCCTCCCCCACCTCGGCGAACTGCACGTTCGAGGTGAAGGCGTGCACGGACCACCCGCCGGACATGTCGGCGGGCGGCCCGACCCGGTAGTCCTTCAGGTGCACCAGGGCGACGCGCTCCCCGTACCGGCGCAGCGTCGTCACAGGATCGAGCCCGCCCCGCTGCACCCAGTGCACGTCGAGCTCGAGCCCCAGCAGCGGAGCCCGCTCGGCGATGACGTCGAGCAGGAGGCGGCCGCCGTGCCGCGCGAACTCGTTGTGGTGGTTGTGGAGCAGCAGCCTCAGCCCGTCGTCGCGGAGCCTCGCCGCGGCGGCCTGGCAGCGGTCGGCGAAGTCGAGCAGAGCGGCCGGCGAGGCCGCCGCGGAGGCGGGCAGCATGCCGATCCGGACCGTGCGCGTGCCGAGCGCGCGGGCGTCGGCGACGATCCCGGCGAGCCCGCCCTCGAGCGCGGCGCCCGGGGAGTCCCCCGGTGCCAGGCCCGCCGAGATCGCCGCGATCTCCACGCCGAGCTCGTCCCGCGCCCGCTGCAGCTCGGCCACGGTGGCCGCCGTCAGCGGGATCTGCGAGATCTCCACCGACCGGTAGCCGATCGCTCGGACCTCCCGGAGCGTCGCGAAGGCGCCCGCCGAGGCGAACGCGTCCTTCAGCATCATCGCCTGCACGCCGATCCTGGTCACGGCAGTCCTCCCGGTCGCGGTGGGGGCCGGCGTCTCCGCGGCCCGGAACGCCCCCGACGGTAGAGGCGCGCCTCCGATCTTGTCAATCGATTGCCAATACGCGTATGGTCGTGGCACGGCGGCGCTCCTGCCCGCCGGTTCCCGACGACGAGAACGAGGCACGCACCGTGACCACCGCACCCGCGACGACCGCATCCGAGAACCCCGCACCCTGGACCCTCTCCGGCTTCGGCGACGAGATCGACCCCGACCCGGTCGTCCAGGTCGCCGTCCTCCGAGCGCTCGGCGCGCACAGCATCGAGGTGCGCAGCGCCTGGGGCCGGAACGTCGTCGACCTCGACGACGAGCGCCTCGCCCGCCTCGCCGCCGTGCTCGAGCGCGGCGGCCAGTCCGTCTCGGCCGTCGCCTCGCCCATCGGCAAGGTCGACGTCGCCCTCGACCCCGAGCTCGAGGTGGCGCGCCTCGACCGCGTCATCCGCGTCGCGCACACCCTCGGCACACCGAGCATCCGCGTCTTCTCGTTCTACCGGGGCGAGGGAGTGCCGGTCGAGAACATCCGCGACGACGTCCTGCTGCGCATGCGCAGGCTCGCCGATCGCGCCGAGCGCGAGGGCGTGGTGCTGCTGCACGAGAACGAGAAGGACATCTACGGCGACGTCCCCGAGCGGATCCTCGACCTGGTCGAGTCCGTCGGCTCGCCCGCCCTGCGCCTCGCCTGGGACAACGCGAACTTCGTGCAGTGCGGGGTGCGGCCCTTCGACGACGGCTGGACGGCGCTGCGGCCCTACGTCGACTACCTGCAGGTGAAGGACGCGGTGGCCGCGACCGGCACCGTGGTGCCCGCCGGCGAGGGCGACGGCCAGCTGCGCGAGACGCTCACCGCCCTGCGCGACGACGGCTGGACGGGCGTCGCCTCGCTGGAGCCGCACCTCGCGATCACGGACGCCCTCGGCGGATTCTCCGGCCCCGAGTCGTTCGGAGTGGCCGCTCGGGCCTTCCGGGGGCTCGCCTCCTCGCTCGGGATCGACCTGCGATGACCGTCCGCGCGGCGGTGATCGGCTGCGGCGACATCTCCTCCGTCCACCTCGCGGCGATCGGCACCGCACCCGGCGCGGAGCTGGTGGCGGTCTGCGACACCGACCCGGGCCGGCTCGCCGCGGCCGCCGAGAGGCACGCGGTGCCGGGCTTCCCCGAGGCGGTCCGGATGCTCGACTCCGTCCGCCCCGACGTCGTGCACGTCTGCACTCCGCACAGCACGCACGCCGCGCTGGCGGTCGCGGCCCTGGACCGCGGCGTCGCGGTGCTCCTCGAGAAGCCGCTCGCCTCCTCCGTCGCCGAGGGCGAGCAGGTGATCGCCGCGGCCGAGCGGGGCGGGGCGCGCATCGGCGTCTGCTTCCAGAACCGCTACAACCCGCCCGTGCAGCGCCTCCGCGAGCTGCTGGCGTCCGGCTCCCTGGGTGCCGTGACGGGTGCGGCCGCGACCGTGCTCTGGCACCGCACTCCCGGCTACTACCTCGACCGCCCCTGGCGCGGGATGCGGGCCGAGGGCGGCGGCGGGATGCTGATGAACCAGGCGATCCACACCGTCGACCTCCTGCAGTGGCTCCTCGGCGAGGTGGTCGCGGTGAGCGGCTCCGCCTCCACGCGCCTGCTGCCGATCGAGGTCGAGGACACCGCCGACCTGGTGCTCACCCACGCCTCCGGCGCGCGCAGCGTCCTCTACGCGACCGTGGCGAACGCGTGGGACGAGCCGGTCGAGCTCCGCCTGCGCACCGAGCGCGCCACCGTCTCGCTGCGCGGTGCCCTCACCGTGCGGCGCGACGACGGATCCGTCGAGGTCGTCCCGGACACGGAGCGCCGATCCGGCGGGCGCTCGTACTGGGGCGCCTCGCACGAGCTGCTCGTGCACGACTTCTACGCCCGCCTCGGCGAGGACGAGCCCTTCTGGATCTCGCCCCGCGAGGCGGCGAGGTCGCTCGCGATCGTCCAGGCCGCCTACGCCCCGAGCGCGCCCGCGCGGATCCCCCTTTCCACCCCGAACGAAGGACTCCTTCCATGACCACCGTCCGCCTCGGCATCATCGGATTCGGCGCCCAGGGCTCCTCCTACGCCCGCTTCCTCGCCGACGGCAGGGTGCGCGACCTCGTCGTCACGGCCGTCGCCGACGTCGACCCCGCCCGGGAGGCGGCGGCCGCCGCGCTCGCACCCGGAGCGTCCTTCCACACCGACCACCGCTCCCTCCTCGCGAGCGGAGAGGTCGACGCCGTCGTCGTCTGCACTCCGCACTACCTCCACCCCGGGATCGGCATCGACGCTCTCGAGCACGGGCTGCACGTGCTGGTCGACAAGCCGGCGGGCGTCTACGCCGCGCAGGTGGCGGAGCTGAACGAGGCCGCCGCCGCCCGTCCCGGGCAGCGCTTCGCGATCATGTTCAACCAGCGGGCTAACCCGCTCTACCGCCGGCTCAAGGAGGTCGTCGACGAGGGCGGGATCGGCCGGATCCTGCGCTCGAACTGGATCATCACGACCTGGTGGCGGCCGCAGGCCTACTTCGACCAGAGCGCGTGGCGCGCGACCTGGGGAGGCGAGGGCGGAGGCGTCCTGGTCAACCAGGCGCCCCACCAGCTCGACCTGTGGCAGTGGCTGTGCGGAGTGCCGGAGTCGGTGGTCGCGAAGGCCGGCTACGGGCGGTGCCGCGACATCGCGGTGGAGGACGAGGTGACGGTGCTCGCCGACTTCGGCGGGGGCGCGACCGGAGTGCTGGTCACCACGACGCACGACCCGATCGGCACCGACCGCCTCGAGATCGTCGGCGACCGCGGCCGGATCGTCGTCGACGACTCCCGGGTCGCGACCATCACCCGGCTGAACGCCCCCGAGCGCGAGGTCAGCGCCGCCCTCAGCGCCGAGGACGTGGGCCTCCTGCTCAGCGGTCGCTACGACACCGCGGGCCTCTCCACGACGGAGCGGATCGAGTCGGCGTCGGTCTGGGGCGAGCAGCACACGGCCGTCCTGCAGGACTTCGCGGACAGCATCCTGCACGGCACGCCGCTGCTCGCACCCGGGGCGGAGGGGATCCTCGGGGTCCGGCTCGCCAACGCCATCCACTACTCGAGCTGGACGGGACGCGAGGTACCGCTCGACCTCGACGAGGGCGTGTTCCTGGCGGCGCTCAACGAGCGGATCCGCGAGGAGGGGGCGTTCCCGGAGCGGAGCTGACGGGGCGGAGCCGCGCGGACCCGCGCTGGAGGGGCCGGAGCGGTGGGCGGCCGACCGGCGACGGCGGCCTCCCGGAGCGCGGGCTCCCCGATCCGGCCCGACCCGGACGCGAGCGACGGGCCGGGCGGGCTTCTCGGCCCTGTGGCAGCATGGGCGGCGGACGGCGCCCCGTCCGCCGCCGTGCCCCTCGAGAGAAGACCGCGATCGTGCCCAGCGAAGACGCGCCCACCGGCCCCTCCGCCGCGAGACGCCGCGGCCGCTCCGCGACGACGATCTACGACGTCGCCCGACTCGCCGGCGTCGCCCCCTCCACCGTCTCCCGCGGGCTGAGCACGCCCGGACGGCTGAACGCCGCGACCGAGCAGCGGATCCGCGCCGCCGCGAAGGAGCTGGGCTACCGGCTCAACCCGATGGCGCGCGCGCTGCCGACGGGCCGCACCTCGACCCTCGGGCTGCTGGTGGCCGACATCACCAACCCGGCCTTCTTCCCCGCCGTGCGCGGAGCGGAGCGGGCGGCGTCGCTCCGCGGCTTCACGATGATCCTCGCCGAGTCGCAGGAGTCCGGGGAGCGCGAGGCCGAGGCGGCCGACCGCATCGCCGCCTCCACCGACGGGCTCGTCCTCGTCAGCACCCGCCTCAGCGACGAGGAGATCATCGCGCTGGCCGGGCGCATCCCGGTCGTCGTCCTCAACCGCGTGGTCCCCGGCGTCGCGGGGATCGTGCCCGATCTCGCCCCCGGGATCGACGCCGCGCTCGACCACCTCGCGGCCCTCGGCCACCGCTCCCTCGCCTTCATCGCCGGTCCGCCCGACTCGTGGATGAGTGCCGCGCGATGGGAGCTCCTCCTCGACCGCGCTCCGCAGCGGGGCATGACGGTCGTCGAGATCGGGCCGGGCGTCTCGACCCTCGAGGGCGGGAGGAGCGCGCTCGCGAGGGTGACCGCCTCCGGCGTCGGCGCGGTGATCGCCTACAACGACCTGGTCGCCATCGGACTGATGCGCGCGGCTCAGGAGTCGGGCGTCGCGATCCCGGAGCAGCTCAGCATCATCGGCTTCGACGACATCTTCGGCAGCGACTTCACCTCGCCGCCGCTGTCGACCATCAGCGCGCCGCTGGGCCGGATGGGCGAGCGGGCGGTCCGCCGGGTGCTCGGCGACGAGGAGCCTCCGGAGCGGGCCGACGATCTGCCGACGGAGTTCGTCCCGCGCGCCTCGACGGGACCCCGCCGCGACTCCTGACCCCGGTCCGCGCCCGGCGCGCCATCCGGTGCGACACCTCTGGCAATCGGTTGACACTCCTCGGCACCCATACTTGGATGGCCCCGTGCCGACGAAGCTGCTGAACGATCCCGACCGACTCCTGCCGATCGACCCGACGACCCGGGCGATCGCCCGCGATCTCCACGCGAGCGTCGCCGACCTGCCGATCCTCTCCCCGCACGGGCACGTGGATCCGCGCCTCCTGCTCGAGGACCGCCCCTTCGCCGACGCGTCGGAGCTCTTCCTCCGGCACGACCACTACGTCACCCGGCTGCTCCACTCCGCCGGGATCGACCTCGGCGATCTCGGCATCCCCGGAGGCGAGCGCCTCGCCGGCCCGGAGGAGGTGTGGCGCACGTTCTGCGCGCACTGGCGGATCTTCGCGGGAACCGCCTCGGGCTACTGGCTCCAGTCGATCCTCGCCGAGCAGTTCGGCATCACCGAGCAGCCCGACGCCTCCACCGCCGACGCCCTCTTCGCGGCGATCGGGGCCCGGCTGGCGTCCGACGCCTTCCGCCCGCGGGCGCTCTTCGAGCGGTTCGGGATCGAGGTGCTGGCGACGACCGACGATCCGCTGGACGACCTGGCCGTCCATCGGGCTCTGGCGGAGGATCCGGCGTTCCCGGGCCGCGTGCTGCCGACCTTCCGCCCCGACGCCTACCTCGATCCCTCCACCCCCGGCTGGCCCGAGCGCGTCGCCGCCCTGGCCGCCGCCACCGGAACGAAGGAGTCCAGCTTCCCCGGATTCCTCGAGGCCCTCCGCGCCCGGCGCCGGTACTTCCTCGACCACGGCGCCGTCTCCGCCGACCACGGAGTGCTGGAGCCGCTGACCGTCGACCTCGACCCCGCCGAGGCGCAGTCCCTCTTCGCCCGCGCCCGCGCCGGCACGATCGACGCCGAGGGCAGCCGCGTCCTCGCCGCGCACCTGCTGCTGCAGTCCGCCCGCATGAGCGTCGACGACGGCCTGGTGATGACCGTCCACGCCGGGGTGCTGCGCAACCACGATCGGCCGACCTTCGAGCGCTTCGGTCCCGACACCGGGCACGACATCCCCGTCGCGACCCGGTTCGCCGAGCCCCTCCGTCCGCTGCTGCAGGAGCTCGGCAACGCACCGGGCTTCCACCTCGTCCTCTTCGGGATCGACGAGAGCACCCACTCGCGCGAGCTCGCTCCCCTCGCCGGCTACTACCCGTCGGTGTTCCTCGGAGCGCCGTGGTGGTTCCTCGACGCGCCCGACGCGGTGCTGCGCTTCCGCGCCGCCGTGACGGAGACCGCCGGCTTCTCGCGGAGCTCCGGCTTCATCGACGACACCCGCGCGTTCCTCTCCATCCCGGCTCGTCACGACATGGCGCGGAGGCTGGACGCCGCGTTCCTCGCGCGCCTGGTCGCCGAGGGACGGATCGACTCCGAGACGGCGAGCGCCGTCATCCTGGACCTCGTCGACGCCCAGCCGCGGAAGGTCTTCAAGCTGTGAGCGGGCACGGCGGAGGAGGCGGTCTCGATCGCGCGTCCGCGGGCCTGCCGGCGGCTCCCGTCCGCATCGTCCACCTCGGCCTCGGCGCCTTCCACCGAGCGCATCAGGCCTGGTACACGCACGCCGTCGACGACGACCACGAGTGGGGCATCGCCGCATTCACCGGCCGGAGCCCCCGCGCGGCCGAGGAGCTCGCCGCGCAGGACGGCCTGTTCACGCTGATCGAGCGCGGACCGGAGGGCGACTCGGCGACGGTCGTGGGCAGCATCGTCGAGGCGGTCGACGGCGCGGACGTCGCGCGTCTCGTCGAGCTCGTCGCAGCTCCGGCGACGGCGATCGTCACGCTGACGATCACGGAGGCCGGGTACCGTCTCGCCGCGGACGGCGGCCCCGACCTGGACGACCCCGCCGTCCGGAGCGACCTCGATGCCCTCCGATCGGGAGGAGCGCCGACGACCGCGCTCGGCCGCCTCCTCCTCGGCCTCACCGCCCGGCGCGACGCCGGCTCCGGCCCTCTCGCCGTCGTCCCCTGCGACAACCTCTCCGGCAACGGCCCTCTCGTGCGCCGTGGACTGCTCCTGCTCGCCGAGCGGCTCGACCCGTCGCTCGCCGACTGGATCGACCGCACCGTCTCGTTCGTGTCGACCTCCGTCGACCGGATCACCCCGGCCACCACGGCGGCGGACCGGGAGGCGGCGGCCGAGCTCACCGGCATCAGCGACGCCGCGGCCGTCGTGACCGAGCCGTTCCGCGACTGGGTCCTCTGCGGCGGCTTCCCCGCCGGCCGACCCGCCTGGGAGCGCGCCGGAGCCCGCTTCGTGGACGACATCGAGCCCTTCGAGCGGCGCAAGCTGCGACTCCTCAACGGCGCGCACACGCTCCTCGCCGCCACCGGCCGCCGGCGGGGTCTCGCCACCGTCGCGGAGGCGATCGCCGACCCCGCCTGCCGGAGCGCCGTCGAGGCGTTCTGGGCGGAGGCGGCGGCCGGCCTCCCCGCTGGTCTCGACGCGGACGCCTACTGCGCCGCCCTCCTCGAGCGCTTCGGCAACCCCCGGATCGAGCACCGGCTCGAGCAGATCGGCGCCGACGCGACCGCCAAGCTCCGCATCCGGATCGTGCCCGTGCTCCTCGCCGAGCGCGCGGGCGGACACGGCGGAGCCGCCTCCCTCCGTGCCGTCGCCGACTGGATCGCACTGCTGCTCCAGGGCGACCGCCTGCCCGATGCGCAGCGCCCCGCCCTCGACCGCGCCCTCGGCTCCGCCCGGCCCGTCGAGGCGCTGCTGCGGCTCGTGGACCCGCGCCTCGCCGACGACCCGGCCCTCGCCGCCGCGGTCGCCGCTCAGGCGGCCTAGACCTCCACCCCGCCTCTCCGCGCGGCGCCTCCCGGCGCCGTCGGCAACCGATTGCCACCCTCGCACCGTCTCGATGCGGCGCGGATCCCCGACGGGTCCGCGCCCGGGTAAAGGAGCCCGCATGACCCCCCGCACCACCGCGCCCGGAGCGCCCGCCGCTGAGAAGCTCTCGAAGCTGAGCATCGTGGGCTACGGCGCCGGCGACACGGCGAACAACCTCGCCTTCACCACCGCCACGATGTTCCTGCTCGTCTACTACACCGACGTCGCCGGGATCTCCGCGGCCGCGGCGGGCACGCTGCTGCTCGTCGTGCGGATCTTCGACGCGTTCGCCGACGTCTTCGCCGGCCGGGTCGTGGACCGCACCTACAGCAGGCGCTTCGGCAAGTTCCGGCCCTTCCTGATGTTCGGGTCGGTCCCGCTCCTGCTGCTCTCGGCCGCGACCTTCTCCGTCCCGCAGATCGGCGAGAGCGGAACCCTGCTCTACGCCTACCTGAGCTATGCCGCGCTCGGCCTCGCCTACAGCCTCGTCAACATCCCCTACGGCTCGCTCGCCGGAGCGATGACGCAGGTCGGCACCGAGCGCGCGAAGCTCGCCAGCGCCCGCGCCATCGGCGGCGCGATCGTGGGGGCCGGGCTCGGCACCTTCATGGCCCCGCTGGTCGTCCCCGGCGCCGATCTGCAGTCGCTCTTCTCGATCGTCACGCTGAGCTTCGTCGTCGTCGGCTCCGCGCTCTACCTCTTCACGATCCTGACCGCGAAGGAGCGCGTCCAGCGCGACGTCGCGCACGTCACGTTCCGTCAGAGCATGACGACCCTCCGCTCCAACCGGCCGCTGCTCTTCCTCTGCCTCAGCTCGTTCCTGTTCCTCACCGGGACGCTCGCGCTCCAGACCGTGCAGCTCTACTACCTGCGCGACGTGCTCGGATCGGTCCAGCTCTACGCCGCGATGTCGCTGATCCAGCTCGCCCTGACCTTCGGCCTGGCCGCCCTCGTCCCGACGATCGTGCGGCGGTTCGGCAAGCGCAACGCATACATGGCCGGAGTCGGGGTCCTGATCAGCGGCGGAACGGTCGTCTTCCTCGCCCCGGGCGACGCGGTGGCGGTCGGCTTCGGCGGACTGGTCCTCGCCTACGTCGGCATCCAGCTCGTCAACATGCTCGTCTGGGCGATCGAGGCGGACACCGTCGAGTACGGGGAGTGGAAGACCGGCATCCGCTCCGAGGGCACGATCTACGCCCTGTTCTCCTTCACCCGCAAGACCGGCCAGGCGGTCGGAGGCGCCCTCGCCGCGTACGCGCTGGCCTGGGGCGGCTACGTGGCCGGGGCCGCGGAGCAGAGCGAGCACGCCGAGTGGGGCATCCGCGCCGCCGCCGGCCTCATCCCGGCCGTCGCGGCCCTGCTCGCGGTGCTGATCATGGCGTTCTATCCGCTGACCGACCGCCGGCACGCGCAGATCGTCGCCGAGATCGCCGAGCGCCGCGAGAGCACGGGGCAGGCCGCGCCCGTGGCGCCCGGCCTCTCGACCGCCGCGTTCTCGATGGACCGCGCTCCCGGCCGGAACCCCTGACCCGATCCCCCACCACGAAAGGCATCCCATGAAGATCGACAAGGCCGAGGTCGTCGTCACCAGTCCCGACCGCAACTTCGTCACCCTCAAGCTCACGACCGACGACGGGCTGACCGGCCTCGGCGACGCGACCCTCAACGGCCGCGAGCTCGCCGTGGTCTCCTATCTCGCCGACCACGTCGTGCCGCTGCTCCTCGGTCGCGACGCCTCGCGCATCGAGGACACCTGGCAGTTCCTCTACCGGTCGTCCTACTGGCGCCGCGGGCCGGTCACGATGGCGGCGATCGCGGCGGTCGACACCGCCCTCTGGGACATCAAGGGCAAGGCCGCGGGCGTGCCGCTCTACCAGCTGCTCGGAGGCGCGTCCCGTACCGGCCTGCTCGCCTACGGCCACGCGTCCGGGCGGACGGACGCGGAGCTGTTCGACAGCATCCGCGAGCACCAGGAGCAGGGGTACCGCGCGATCCGCGTGCAGACCGCGGTGCCGGGGCTGACCTCGATCTACGGCATCGCCTCCAACGCCGTCCTCGAGGGCAACGCCGGTGTGCGCTACGACCACGAGCCGGCGCAGCGCGGCGGCCTGCCGACCGAGGAGGACTGGGACACCCGCGCCTACCTGCGCCACGTCCCCCGCGTCTTCGAGGCCGTCCGCAACGAGTTCGGGCCGGGGCTCCCCCTCCTCCACGACGGCCACCACCGGATGACACCGATCCAGGCCGCGGCCCTCGGCAAGTCCCTCGAGCCGTACGACCTCTTCTGGCTCGAGGACTGCACGCCCGCCGAGAACCAGGAGGCCCTCCGCCTCGTCCGGCAGCACACCACCACGCCCCTGGCGATCGGCGAGGTCTTCAACACCGTCTGGGACTACCAGCTCCTCATCCGCGAGCAGCTGATCGACTACATCCGCAGCGCGGTCACGCACACCGGAGGCGTCTCCCACCTCCGGAGGATCCTCGACCACGCCGCGCAGTACCAGATCAAGTCCGGGATGCACGGACCCACCGACGTCTCCCCGGTGGGCATGGCGGCCGCGATGCACCTGGGCCTGGCGATCCACAACTTCGGGATCCAGGAGTACATGAAGCACGGCGAGCGGACCGACAGCGTCTTCCAGCAGTCGTTCACCTGGAGCGAGGGACGGCTGCACCCGGGCGACGCCCCCGGTCTGGGCGTGGAGCTCGACGTCGACGCCGCCGGGAAGTACCCCTACGTGCGCGCGTACCTGCCCTTCAACCGCCTCGCCGACGGCACCGTCCACGACTGGTGACCTGCCCCCCTCCGCCGAGGCGATCCCGGACCGTCGAGGGAGCCACGGCAGCGGGCCCCCTCGACGGTCCGGGGTTCCCCCCGCTGGGCACAGGCCGGTCAGGGCACGAAGCGGTAGCCCATGCCCGCCTCGGTCAGCAGGTGCCGCGGATGCGCGGGGTCGGGCTCGAGCTTCTTGCGCAGCTGCGCGAGGTAGAGGCGCAGGTAGCCGGTGTCGGTGACGTGCGCGGGGCCCCAGATCTCGGCCAGCAGCGAGCGGCGGGTGACCAGCTTGCCCGCGTTGCGGATGAGGATCTCGAGCACCTGCCACTCGGTCGGGGTGAGCCGCACGGAGACGCCGTCCCGCGTCGCGCTCTTGGCCACCAGGTCCACGGTCACCTCGCCGATCACGACCAGCGGCTCGCCGTCGGCCGGCTGCACCCGCCGCGAGAGGGCCCGGATGCGCGCGAGCACCTCGTCCATCGAGAACGGCTTGGTGACGTAGTCGTCCGCGCCGGCGTCGAGCGCGCCCACCTTGTCGGCCGCGCCCGTCCGCCCCGACACCACCAGGATCGGCGCGCTCGTCCAGCCGCGCAGTCCGTGGATGACCTCGACCCCGTCGAGCCGTGGCATGCCGAGGTCGATCATGTAGAGGTCCGGATGCTCGTCCACCGCGCGGTTGATCGCCTCGGTGCCGTCGCCGGCCGTCACCACGTCGTATCCGCGGGCGGTGAGGGTGATGCGCAGGGCGCGCAGGATCTGCGGGTCGTCGTCGGCGATCAGGATCTTCATGCGGCTCCTCCGGAGTCCTCTCGCGGGGCGGCGCCCGACCCGCCGTCGTGCGGAGCGGCAGGAGCGACGTGAGCCGCAGGAGCAGCGGGAGCAGTCTCCGGCGCCAGCGGCAGCGTCACCACCATCGTCAGCCCGCCCCCCGGAGTGTCCTCCGTCTCGAGCGTGCCGCCCATCCCCTCCGTGAACCCCTTGGAGAGCGCGAGGCCGAGGCCCAGGCCCGTCAGGTTGTCGTCGTCGCCGAGTCGCTGGAACGGCACGAAGATCTCGGCGCGCCGCTCCTCGGGCACCCCGGGGCCGTGGTCGACGATCCGCAGCTGCGCGCTCCCGCCGAAGGCGCTGGCGGCCACGCGCACCCGGGTGCCGGACGGCGCGTAGCGGACGGCGTTCGCGAGCAGGTTGACCACGACGCGCTGCAGCAGAGCCGCGTCGGCGAGCAGCGCCGGGCCCTCCGGATCGAGGTCGAGGTCGACCTCGCCGGGACCGAGCCCGAGCTCGTCGAGCGCGGGGAGCACCACGTCGGCGGCGTCGAGCGGAGCGAGCGCCACGGCGAGCGCCCCCGCCTCCAGCCGCGTCACGTCGAGCAGGTCGGTGACCAGCGCGGCCAGCACGGTGAGGCTCTCGTCGGCGGTGGCGAGCAGCTCCTCCCGGTCGCGCTCGCTCCAGACCACCTCGGGCGAGCGCAGACCGCTGACCGCCGCGGTGGCCGCGGCGAGGGGCCGGCGCAGGTCGTGGCTGACGGCCGAGAGCAGGGCGCTGCGCACCCGGTCGGTCTCGGCCAGCGGAGCGAGGGAACTGGCCGTCTCGCTGAGGGCCGCGTTCTCGAGCACCGAGTCCAGCTGGGCGGCGACGACCTGGAGCAGTCGCCGCTCGCTCCCCTCCAGCTCGCGGCCGTGCAGCTCGAGCACCGCGCCCTCGCCCACCGCGATGCGCGCGGGATCGCCCTCCGGCTGCGGCTCACCGTCCGCCGCGACGAGCTCGCCGCCGCGCAGCAGCCGCACGCCGGTCAGCCCGAACGCCTCGCGCGAGCGCTCGAGGATCGCCTGCAGCGCCCCCTGCCCGCGGATCACGCCGCCCGCGATCGTCGCCAGCAGCTCCGACTCCGCCCCCGACCGCTTGGCGGCCCGCGCCCGCCGGGCCGCGCGGTCGACCACGGCGCTGACGAGCGCCGCGTTCAGCACGTAGAGCACCAGCGCGAGCGCGTGCAGAGGCTCGTCGACGGTGATCGTGTAGAGGGGATCGACGAAGAAGAAGTCGAGGGTCAGCCCCGAGAGCACGGCCGCGAAGAGGGCCGGCCAGAGCCCGCCGACCAGCGCGACCACCACCACCAGCAGCTGGTACGAGAGCACGTCGCTCGTGATCGACTCGTCGCTGCGGAGGCTCGAGAGCAGCCAGGTCACCAGCGGGCCGCCCACGAGGGCGAGGGCCAGTCCCAGGAGGCGGCGCCGCAGCGTCAGGGCCCCGTCGAGCCTCGGCAGCACCGCGGTGCGCCCGGCGGCGGAGTGGCTGACGATGTGCACGTCGATGTTGCCGGACTCGCGGATCACCGTCGACGCCGTGCCGGGCGTCAGCGCCGAGGCGAGACGGCCCCGCCTGCTCACGCCGATCACCAGCTGCGTCGCGTTCACCGAGCGGGCGAACTCGACCAGCGTGCGCGGCACGTCCTCGCCGACCACCTGGTGGTAGCTGCCGCCGAGCTTCTCGACCAGCACCCGCTGCGCCTCGAGCACGTGCGGCCGGGGAGTGCGGAGGCCGTCGGGGGTCACCACGTGCACGGCGAGCAGGTCGCCCCCGGAGGCGCGGGCCGCGATCCGCGCGCCGCGCCGCAGCAGGGTCTCCCCCTCCGGCCCGCCGGTGAGGGTCACGACCACGCGCTCGCGCGCCTCCCAGGTGCTGTCGATGCCGTGCTCGACGCGGTAGTCGCGGAGCGCGCTGTCGACCTCGTCGGCGAGCCAGAGCAGCGCGAGCTCGCGCAGGGCGGTCAGGTTGCCGAGCCGGAAGTAGTTGGACAGCGCCGCGTCGATGCGCTCGGGCGGGTAGACGCGGCCGTCGGCGAGGCGGTCGCGCAGCGCCTGGGGCGCCAGGTCGACGACCTCGATCTGGTCGGCGGCGCGGAGGACCGCGTCCGGGATCGTCTCGCGCTGCGGCGCTCCGGTGATCGCGTGCACGACGTCGTTGAGCGACTCGATGTGCTGGATGTTCACGGTCGAGAAGACGGTGATGCCGGCGTCGAGGAGCGTCCGCACGTCCTCCCAGCGCTTCTCGTGCCGGGAGCCGGGGGCGTTGGTGTGCGCGAGCTCGTCGACCAGCGCGACGTCGGGCCGGCGGGCCAGCACCGCGTCGAGGTCCATCTCGTCGAGCAGCACGCCGCGGTGCTCGACGGCCCTCCTCGGCACGACCTCCAGCCCCTCGACCATCGCGGCGGTGGCGGAGCGGCCGTGCGTCTCGACCACGGCCACCACGACGTCGCGACCCTCGGCGGCGAGCCGGCGGCCCTCCTCGAGCATCGTGTAGGTCTTGCCCACTCCGGGCGCGGCTCCGAGGAGCACGCGCAGGCGGCCCTTCGTCATGCTCCCGGCCTCCCCTCGTGCTCGCGGCGCCGGGGCGCCCCGGGCTCGCGGGACCGGCGTCGATCCGCTCGATCGGACGGTCCCGACGAGCCGATCGCGATTCTACGAGCCGGAGGCGCCACCGGATCGGTCACAACCGCGCGAGAGCGGCGTTGAGCTCGAGCACGTCCACCGTCGGCTCGCCGAGGTACCCGAGCTCGCGGCCCGCGGTGTGCTCCTCGACCAGCGCGCGCACGGCGCTCACGTCGAGCCCGCGGGCGGCGGCGACGCGGGGCGCCTGCAGCTGCGCGTAGGCGGGGCTGATCGCGGGGTCGAGCCCCGAGGCGGAGGCGGTCAGCGCATCGGCCGGCACCGCGGCCGGGTCGACGCCCTCGAAAGCGGCGATCGCGGCCCGGCGCTCCTCGACGGACGCGACCAGGTCGGCGTTCTCGGGGCCGAGGTTGCTGCCGGTCGAGGCCGCGGCGTCGTAGCCCGCGGCGGAGGGACGCGACTGGAACCACTCCGGCAGGGGCGCTCCGTCGGCGTCCGTGAACGACTGGCCGATCAGCGACGAGCCGATCACCGCGCCGTCCTGGCGCAGCAGCGAGCCGTTCGCCTGGGCGGGCAGGGCGAGCTGCCCGATCCCGAGCACCGCGAGCGGGTACGCCGCTCCCAGCAGCACGGTGAGCACGATCATCGCGCGCAGCGCGACACCGTAGGGACGGAACATGGTCTCTTCTCTCTGTCTTCGGTGGTCGGGACGGGCGGATCAGAAGCCGGGGATCGCGGCGACGATCAGGTCGACGAGCTTGATCCCGAGGAACGGAGCGATCACTCCGCCCAGCCCGTAGACCAGGAGGTTGCGGCTGAGGATGCGCGAGGCGGCGACCGGGCGGTACGCCACTCCGCGCAGCGCGAGCGGGATCAGCACGACGATCACCAGCGCGTTGAACACGATCGCCGAGAGGATCGCCGAGGCCGGCGAGTGCAGCTGCATCACGTTCAGCACCGCGAGCCCGGGGAAGACCCCCGCGAACATCGCCGGGATGATCGCGAAGTACTTCGCCACGTCGTTCGCGATCGAGAACGTGGTGAGCGCGCCGCGGGTGATCAGCAGCTGCTTGCCGATCCGCACGATGTCGATGAGCTTGGTGGGGTCGGAGTCGAGGTCGACCATGTTGCCCGCCTCCTTCGCCGCCGAGGTGCCGGTGTTCATCGCCACGCCCACGTCGGCCTGCGCGAGGGCCGGGGCGTCGTTGGTGCCGTCGCCGGTCATCGCGACCAGCGCGCCGCCCTCCTGCTCGCGCCGGATCAGGGCGAGCTTGTCCTCGGGGGTCGCCTCGGCGAGGTAGTCGTCGACTCCCGCCTCCGCCGCGATCGCCTTCGCGGTCAGCGGGTTGTCGCCCGTGATCATCACGGTGCGGATGCCCATCGCGCGCAGCTCCGAGAAGCGCTCGGCGAGCCCGTCCTTCACCACGTCCTTCAGGTGCACGACGCCGAGCAGGCGGGCGCCGTGGGCGTCCTTCACCGCGACGACGAGGGGCGTGCCGCCGCTCTCCGAGACGCCGTCGACGAGCACCGTGAGGCGCGCCGCGACCGCGGACGGCAGCGGCCCCTCCTCCTCCACCCAGGCGCGCACGGCCGAGCCGGCGCCCTTGCGGATGGAGGAGCCGTCGGGGAGGTCGAGCCCGCTCATCCGGGTCTGCGCGGTGAACGGCACCACGGCGGCCTGAGCGGGCTCGACGGCGGGACGGCCCGAGTCGTCCGCGAGGTCGACGATCGACTTCCCCTCGGGTGTCGGGTCGCTGAGCGAGGAGGAGGCGGCCGCGTCGACGAGGGCGGCCTGCGCCACTCCGTCGAGCGGGAGGAACGCCACCGCGCGGCGGTTGCCATAGGTGATGGTCCCCGTCTTGTCGAGCAGGAGCGTCGTGACGTCGCCCGCCGCCTCCACCGCCCGGCCTGACATCGCGAGCACGTTGCGCTGCACGAGCCGGTCCATGCCGGCGATGCCGATGGCCGAGAGGAGGGCGCCGATGGTGGTCGGGATGAGGCAGACGAGCAGGGCGACCAGCACCGGGACGCTCACGGAGGCTCCTGCGAACGAGGCGATCGGGTTCAGGGTCAGCACGACCACGACGAACACGATCGAGAGGCTCGCCAGGAGGATGTCGAGCGCGATCTCGTTCGGCGTCTTCTGCCGCGACGCGCCCTCGACCAGGCCGATCATCCGGTCGACGAAGGTCTCACCTGGCCGGGAGGTGATGCGCACCACGATCCGGTCCGAGAGCACTCGCGTGCCGCCCGTCACCGCGCTGCGGTCGCCTCCGCTCTCGCGGACGACCGGCGCCGACTCGCCCGTGATCGCCGACTCGTCGATGGAGGCGATGCCCCAGACGATGTCGCCGTCGCCGGGGACGAGGTCGCCCGCCTCCGCCACGACCACGTCGCCCAGCTGCAGCTCGGCCGAGGAGACCTCGACCAGGCGGGCCGACAGGGCGGAGGGGTCCGCGGGGTCGTAGTCGACCACGCGCCGGGCCGGAGTGCTGGTGCGGGTGGCGCGCAGGCTCTCGGCCTGGGCCTTGCCGCGGCCCTCGGCCACCGACTCCGCGAGGTTCGCGAACACCACGGTGAGCCAGAGCCAGATCGCGATGCCGGCCGTGAAGGTGACGGGCACCGTCGATCCGCCCGACTCCTCCGGCCCCCCGAGGAACGGCTCGGCGATCGCCAGCACCGTGGTCAGCACGGCGCCGACCTCGACGATGAACATCACGGGGTTGCGCCACATCAGGCGCGGATCGAGCTTGCGCAGCGCTCCGGGGAGGGCGGCGGCGAGCTGGCGCGGCCCGAGGGCGGCGCGGGTGGGGCGCGCGGGTTCCGCGGGGGCCTCGGTGAGTGCAGTAGTCATCGGAGTCGCAGTCCTTCCGCCAGGGGGCCCAGCGCGAGTACGGGGAAGTAGGTGAGCGCGGTCACGACGACCGTGACGCCCACGAGGAGGCCGACGAACTGCGGCCGGTGGGTGGGCAGCGTGCCGGCGCTGGAGGGCACCGGCGACTGCGCCGCGAGCGAGCCGGCCAGGGCGAGCACCAGCAGGATCGGGAGGAAGCGGCCGAGGAGCATCGCGACGCCGAGCGCCGTGTTGAGCCAGGGCGTGTTCGCCGTCAGCCCGGCGAACGCCGAGCCGTTGTTGTTGGACGCGGAGGTGAAGGCGTAGAGCACCTCCGAGAGCCCGTGCAGGCCGGGGTTCAGGATCGACGTGCTCTCCACGTCCTCCCGCACCGCCGGGATCGCGAAGCTCAGGGCCGTGCCGGCCAGCACGAGCGTCGGCGTCACGAGGATGTAGAGGCTCGCGAGCTTGATCTCGCGCGGGCCGAGCTTCTTGCCCAGGTACTCGGGCGTCCGGCCGACCAGCAGCCCGCCGACGAACACGGCCAGCACCGCGAGCACGAGCATCCCGTAGAGGCCCGAGCCGACGCCGCCGGGGGCGACCTCGCCGAGCATCATGTTGAGCATCGGCAGCATGCCGCCGAGCGCGGTGAAGGAGTCGTGCATCGCGTTGACGGCGCCGGTCGAGGTGAGCGTCGAGGCGGTCGCGTAGAGGGCGGAGCCGGCGATGCCGAAGCGCGTCTCCTTGCCCTCCATCGCGGCTCCGGCGGCCTGCGCCGCGGATCCGCCGCCCGCCGCCTCCAGCGCGGTGAGGGCCGCGAGCGACACGACGAAGATCGTCGCCATCGCCGCGAGGATCGCGCGCCCCTGCCGCACGTCGCCGACCATCCGGCCGAAGGTGCGCGGCAGCGAGAACGGGATCGCGAGGATCAGCACGATCTGCAGCAGCGACACCCACGCCGAGGGGTTCTCGAACGGGTGCGCGGAGTTGGCGTTGAAGTAGCCGCCGCCGTTGGTGCCGAGCAGCTTGATCGCCTCCTGCGAGGCCACCGCGCCGCCCGGGATGCTCTGCTCGCCGCCGGTGAGCGTGGTCACCGTCAGCGGGCCGTTCAGGTTCTGGATCACGCCGCCCGCGATCATCACGACCGCCGCCACCACCGCGAGGGGCAGCAGGAGGCGCAGCGTGCCGCGCACGAGGTCGACCCAGAAGTTGCCGAGCGTTCCGGAGGAGCGGCGCGCGAATCCGCGGATCAGCGCCACCGCCACGGCCAGGCCCACGGCCGCCGAGACGAAGTTCTGCACGGCGAGGCCGCCGAGCTGCACCGCGAAGCCGAGGGTCGCCTCCGGGGAGTAGGACTGCCAGTTGGTGTTGGTGACGAACGAGACGGCGGTGTTGAACGCCAGCCCCTCCGGCACCGCGGGCAGGCCGAGGGAGCCGGGCAGGACCGCCTGGAGGCGCTGCATCCCGTAGAGCAGGAGCACGCCGACGAGCGAGAAGGCCAGCACGGCCCGGAGGTAGGCGCGCCAGCTCTGCTCGCCCGCGGAGTCGACGCCGATGAGGCGGTAGACGCCGCGCTCGAGGGCGAGGTCGCGCGTCGAGGTGTAGACGCGGAACATGTGGTCGCCGAGGGGGCGGTGGAGGAGGGCGACGGCCAGGCCGACGGTCGCGACCTGGAGGACGGCGAGGAGCGGATCCATCAGAAGCGCTCCGGTCGGATCAGGGCCGCGACGAGGTAGACGGCGGCGGCGAGCGCCAGCACGGCCGCGAGGGCGTCGAAGACGATCACCGGCCCGCCTCCTTCTCGCGGGTCCCGCGGGTCGCCGAGGGGGGCGGTCCGCCCAGCCGCTCGACCCCCTTCGCGGCGAGAGCGATGAGCGAGAAGAGGGCGAGCACGCCGAGGAGGTAGGCGAGGTCGAGCACGGAGGACTCCATCCGGGGAGCGGACGACGCCCGGGACCGGACGCCTGCCGGGAAGCGGCACAGGAAGCGATGCAACACCTCGCGGGGGCCCCTCGGAGCGGTCCTCACGGTTCCCCTACGGCCCGGCCCGGAGTCCTCGCGTTTCCCTCACGCGGACGGCGGGGGGCGCCCGGCGGAGGGGCGGGACCCGGGCGGTGAGAGCGTTCTCCCTCAGCAACGGCGGGGGTCGACGTCCCGAAGATCACATTTCGGCATCGCCTGGACAAATTCACGGCCCGCGCTTTACTCCTCCCGATCGAGGGAATATGTTCTCTCCGTGGACAAAGCCCCTCGGGGCTCTCCCGCCCTCCCGGGCGACGACACGACGACGTGCGCCACACGTGCACGCCTCTTGTCGTCCTCTCCCTCGGACACTGCTTTCAGAGAGGAATGCACTCCATGAAGTTCTCCCGCGGCATCACCACGCTGGCCGCCGCCGGCATCATCTCCCTCGGCCTCGCGGCCTGTTCCGCGAGCCCCGCCAACTCCGGAGGCGCCGCTGCCGGCGCCGGCGCGGAAGGCGACTGCACCGTCGGCATCTCGATGCCCACGCGCAGCCTCGAGCGCTGGATCAACGACGGCGAAGGCCTCCAGTCGCAGCTCGAGGGCGACGGCTGCACCGTCGACCTCCAGTACGCCGACAACAAGACCGATCAGCAGATCTCGCAGATCCAGAACCAGATCGCCGGCGGCTCCAAGATCCTGGTCATCGCCGCGATCGACGGCGAGGCGCTCGCGCCCGTCCTCGCCGAGGCGAAGAAGCAGAACGCCACCGTCATCGCCTACGACCGTCTCATCAACGGCACCGCGGACGTCGACTACTACGCGACCTTCGACAACTACAAGGTCGGCCAGCTCCAGGGCCAGTACATCGAGTCGACCCTCGACCTGAAGAACGCCGCGGGCCCCTTCACCCTCGAGCCCTTCGCCGGCAGCCCCGACGACAACAACGCGAAGTTCTTCTTCTCCGGCGCGTGGGACGTCCTGCAGCCCTACATCGAGAGCGGCAAGCTCACCGTCCCCTCGGGCAAGTCGCCCGCGTCGGACGACGACTGGGCCTCGATCGGCATCCAGGGCTGGGCCTCCGACAAGGCGCAGTCCGAGATGGACAACCGCCTCTCGTCCTTCTACACCGGCGGCCAGAAGGTCGACGTCGTGCTCTCCCCCAACGACAGCCTGGCCATCGGCATCGAGGCCTCGCTGAAGTCGGCCGGCTACACCCCCGGCGCCGACTACCCGGTCATCACCGGCCAGGACGCCGACAAGGCCAACGTCAAGGCGATCCTCGCCGACGAGCAGTCGATGACGGTCTGGAAGGACACCCGCACCCTCGGCGACCGCGTCTTCCAGATGGTGCAGTCGATCGTCGCGGGCGAGGAGCCCGAGGTCAACGACACCGAGACCTACGACAACGGCGAGAAGGTCGTCCCGTCCTACCTGCTGGAGCCGCAGGTCGTCACGAAGGACGACGTGCAGTCGGTCCTCGTCGACTCCGGCTTCCTCAAGGCCGGCGACGTCGGACTCTGATCCGTCGGGCGGGGGCGGGGAGGAGCGATCCTCCCCGCCCCCGCCTCCCCGTCCGCACACCACTCC